>JAVHXX010000184.1:0-3792 GCA_031119595.1 Patulibacter sp.
TGCCCTCCCGTGAATCACCCCGCCCCGACGCATTGACAGCCACTCGGTCCTAGGAGCGGGCTGGGGTTGCAACCCAGGCGTGGGCGATTGCGTGAGCGGGACGCCGCCCCGATTGGTGGTGTCTTCTGCCGGCATGGGACGTTCGTGGTCTCCGAGGGGGGCGTGGTCTTCGGAGCGGCGCCTGCCGCCTCCCGGGGGCACTCGCAATCCACGTGCCGTGCTGGCATGGCTGAGGGACGGGGGCGCGTTCTGGCATGGCCGAGGTTGGGTGCTGGCACGACTGCGGGACGGGGTAAAAAGCGACCGACGCCCGCCCTGCCGTCTCGGCAGGGCGGGCGTCGGTGCGTCCGTTCCGGTGCGACCCGCGCGGGCCGCCGGTGCCGCTAGTTGCGGCTGAGGTTCAGGAAGATCTGGAAGAGGTTCACGATCGACACGAAGATGCCGGTCGCGAGCCAGATGACGTCGTCCTCGGTGGCGCGGAGCCGGAGGTAGTTGAAGTCGATCACGATCAGGGCCGCGGAGATGACCCCGAAGACGATGCTGAAGACCGGGCTCGCCGCGATGCCGGAGCCGAACGCGAACGCGATGTAGGAGCCGATCGCGAGCACGAAGATCGCGAGCGACAGCGGCCGCGCCCAGCGCGCGAGGTCCTTCGACATGAACGTGCCGAGGGCCGCGGCGCCGAGGACGGTGACCGTGGTCATGCCGACCGCCTGGGCGACGGCATCCGGCTGGACCGACACGTACGCGTTGAGGGTCGGCCCGAGACCCAGGCCGAGCGCCAGGGCGATCCCGAAGAGGGCGACGGTGCCGACGAGGCCGCGGCGCAGCGGCTCGATGAAGCCCTGCGCGAACAGCAGACCGACGCCGATGAAGAACGCCACGTGCGAGGCCCCGAGGGTCCAGTCCTGACCGACGAACGCACCCAGCGTGAGCACACCGAGCGCGATGCCGACGAGCGTCATCGTCTGCGCGAGCAGGGCGCCGTAGGAAGCCTTCACTCCAGCCCGTGGGGAGGAGAACGGCGACGATTGGGTGGGAGAGGTCTCGAACATCGTGCCTTCACTGTAATGGTCCGGAACGACCATTTATTTGAATTCCGTTATCGCAGCTTTGCGGATCCGCGTCGCGACCGGTACCCGCGGGAGGCGCGCGTCGCCTGACCCCGGAAACGACGAAGGGCCGCCCTCACGGACGGCCCTTCGCGGAAGGCGTGCCGCGCGGTGGCGCGGCTCGGGGTTCCGGCTAGGCCGGGATGGAACCGATCACGGTCTCGGACCAGTCGATGACCGAGGTCGGTCGGACGACGTGCTTGTTCATGCCGAGCTCCTTCGGCGAGATGCCGAGGGCGAGGCCGACGAGCTGCGGCAGGTGGAGCACCGGCATGTGGAGCTCCATGTTGCCGACGGCCTTGGCGGCGACCGGCTGCTGCATGTCGAGGTTGAGGTGGCAGAGCGGGCACGGCGTCACGAGGCAGTCGGCCGAGGCCTCCTGCGCGTCGGTGAGGTGCGTGCCGGCCTGCTTGAGCGACGCTTCCTTGTTCATCGTGATGATCGGGAAGCCGCAGCACTTGTGCGAGCCGGCGTAGTCGATGACGGTGCCGCCGAGCGCCTCGATGACCTTCGGCAGGTACGTGTCGCGCGGGTTCTCGTCGTTGATGTGCAGACGCTCCACCGGGCGGACGATGTAGCAGCCGTAGAACGGGCCCACCTTGAGGTTGGTGAGCGGGTTCGTGACGAGGCTCTTGAGCTTGTCGAGGCCGATGTCCTCGACGAGCACCCACAGGAAGTTCTTGTTGACGATGCCCTTCTCGTAGGACAGGCCGAACTGCGCCAGCGTGTGGTTCACGTCGTGGCGGTACTCCTTGTTCGCGTCGAGGCGCTCCTGCGACTCGCTCATCGCGCCCTGGCAGGTGGAGCAGATGTTCATCATGAACTCCGCCTGGTCGACCTGCTGGGCGAGCGCGAAGGTGCGGCCGTTGAGCGTGTCGACGAGCTCCTGGTTGTGCTCGGCGAGCACGCCCGCGCCGGTGCAGGACCCGCGGTTGAGCTGGACGAGATCGAGGCCGAGCTTCGGGGCGACGAGGTTCATCGCGCCGTGGAGCTCCGGGGTGAAGCCGCGGCTCACGCAGCCGGGCCAGTACGCGACCTTGGTCATGCCGTCGCCCCTTCCTTGTCGGTGGAGACGGGTTCCGTGTGCGGGTCGCCGTCCTCGTCGTAACCGGTGATGTAGAGGTTGAGCTCGTTGCGCTTCTCGCGACCCTTGACCGTCTCGAAGATCGTCTTGATCTGCGCGCGGTCCTCGGGGGCGAGGCGGTGCGGGATGAGCGTCTCCTTGATGCTGACCTTGCCGCGGAGGACGGCCTTCACGAGGAACGGCAGCGACTGCGCGATCTGCTGGCCCGACTTCGGCGAGAACTTGCCGCCGGTGATGCCGTTGCCGCCGTACGACCGCGGGACGATGTCGGCCTCGGCGAGGAGGCCGTACTTCTTGATCAGCACCACGAAGGCCTGCTCGTGACGCTCGCCGTTGTTGACGTCCTCGATGTGGTGGTCCTGGCCGGCGATGCGGCGCAGGCGCATGATCTGCGACATCGGGGCGACGTCCTTGGGGCACGCGTCGATGCACTTGAAGCAGTGCGTGCACGTGTAGAGGCCGTGCGGGTCCTCGGCGAGGTCCTCGAGGCGCTGCTGGTGCTGCGCGTCACGCGGGTCGCCGACGAATCGGTACGCCTTCGCGAGGGCCGCCGGGCCGATGAACTCCGGATCGGCCTCCATCGCGAGGCAGTCGCTCACGCAGGAGCCGCACTGGATGCAGGCCATCGTCTGGGTGACGTCGACCATGGACTCGCGGGGCACGATGTACTCGCGCTCCGGGACCGGCTCCTTGGCGAGGAGCCACGGGGTCACGCGGCCGACCTTCTTCCAGTGGACGGCGTCCATGTCGACGATGAGGTCGCGGATGACGGGCATGTTGCCCATCGGCTCGATCACGATCGTGTTCGAGCCGTCCTTGGAACGCTTGACCGCGTCGCCGACCTGCGTGTTGCAGGCGAGGCCGGGCTGGCCGTTGATGCGCATGCCGCACGAACCGCAGATGGCGGAACGGCAGGAGCACCGGACGCCGAGGGAACCGTCGTGACGGTTCTTGACCTCGAGGATGCCGGTGAGGACGGCCTCGTGCGTGTCGAGGGTGACCGTGTACTGGTCCCAGTACGGGGCCTTGCCGGTCTCCGGGTTGTAGCGGCGGATGCGAAGGGTGTAGTCGGGCATGGTGTAACTCCTCCCGGCCCTAGTAGGACCGGACCTCCGGCTCCCACTGGGTGAACGTGATGGGCGCTTCACCGAGCACGGGGTTGCCGTCGGCATCGCCCTGGATCGTGAAGTGCTTAAGGAAGTCCTCGTCGTTGCGATCGGGGAAGTCGGCGCGGGCCTGGGCTCCGCGGGACTCCTTGCGCTCGAGGGCGCCGGTGACGATCGTCTCGGCGATCTTCGTCATGTACTCGAGCTCGACGGCACCGAGCACGTCCTGGTTGAAGACCGTGCCCTTGTCGTCGATGGCGGCCGTCTTGGCCTCCTCCTTGAGCCGGAGCACGATCTCGAGCTGCTTCTCGAGACCTTCCTGCGTGCGGTAGACCGCGCAGTTCTGGTTCATCGTGGTGCCGAGCTCGTCCTTGATCTCGGAGACGCGGCGACCGGTGCGCTCGCGGCTGATGATCTTCGACAACTTCTTCGCGTCGAGCTCGATGCGCGACGCCGGAGCCGCCGGCATCGCGACGTCGCCGGCGCGGGC
>JAVHXX010000184.1:3802-8338 GCA_031119595.1 Patulibacter sp.
GTCGTAGAACAGGTAGCCGCCCGGCTCGATCTCCTTGACGTCCTCGTACAGGCGGCTGTCCGGGGCCATGGGCATCGGCATGTGCTTGGAGCGCTCCGCGGCGTGCTCGCCGGAGCGGCGGCCGAAGATGAGCGTGTCGAGGAGCGAGTTCGCGCCGAGGCGGTTGCCGCCGTGCACGGAGACGCAGGCGACCTCGCCCGCGGCGTAGAGACCGGGGACGTTCGGGACGGCACCGTCGACGTCCGTGCGGACGCCACCCATGATGTAGTGCTGACCCGGGCGGATCAGGATCGGCTCCTTGGTGATGTCGACACCGGCGAAGTCGCGGCCGAGGTTGACGATCTCGCGGAGCGCCTCGTGGATGCGCTTGGTCGGGACGACCGTGACGTCGAGGTAGATGCCGGCCTTGTCCGGACCGGCGCCACGACCCTCGTTGATCTCGGTCTGCTCGGCGCGGGAGACGACGTCGCGGGAGGCCAGCTCGAACTTGTTCGGGGCGTACTTGCCCATGAACCGCTCGCCCTCACCGTTGATGAGGTGGGCACCTTCGCCGCGGGCACCCTCGGTGATGAGGAAGCCGTTCATCATGCAGGTCGGGTGGTACTGGATCATCTCCATGTCCATCAGCTGCGCGCCGACGTCGTACGCCTGCGCCATGCCGTCGGCCGTGCAGATGAGCGCGTTGGTCGTCGGCTTGAAGATCTGGCCGGCGCCGCCCGACGCGAGGATGGTGGACTTCGCGTTGAAGACCTCCATCCGGCCGGTGCGGATGTCGCGGGCGATGCAACCGCCACAGGAGCCGTCCTCGTTGAGGATGAGCGACGTGGTGAACCACTCCTCGAAGCGGTCGATCTGGTCGCCGTGCTTCATGAGCTGCTCGTAGAGCACGTGGAGGATCGCCTGACCGGTGATGTCGGCGACGTAGAAGGTGCGCTTCTCGGAGGCACCACCGAAGGCGCGGGCGTCCATCTGGCCGTCGGCGTTGCGGTGGAACGTGACGCCGAGGTGTTCGAGGTGGAGGATCTCGCCGGGCGCCTCGCGGCACATGACCTCGATCGCGTCCTGGTCGCCGAGGAAATCGGAGCCCTTGACCGTGTCGTAGGCGTGGCTGAGCCACGAGTCGGTCACCTTGACGGCGCCGTTGATGCCACCGGCGGCGGCCACGGAGTGCGACCGGACGGGATGGACCTTGGACAGGATCGCGACCGAGGCGCCGGATCGGGCGGCCTCGAGGGCGGCTCGCTGTCCGGCGAGCCCGGCGCCGATGATCAGGACGTCATGTGAAGGCATTCAGGCGAAATTCCACGGCTCGGGTGCTGCATGACCATATACGTCGGAGGGGGTCCCGCGGTTTCCCGCCATGCGCCACGATTGCTGGGAATTTCCGACCCCAGCGGTCGGATTCGAGCGCGCGTGCGACGGCCGTCAGCGGCTGCCCGCGGCCGTGACGACGGCCAGGCGCAGGGCGTTGCTCGTGACGATCCCGAGGGCCTGACCCTCCGTCCCGAGGGCGAGGAGCGCGCCGTCGCGGAGGCGCGGATCGATGGCGAGTTCGCGCAGGCTCGTGTCGCCGGAGATCGTCCGGTCGTCCTCCTCGGCGGCGAGCTCGGCGAGGGTCAGCGCGGGCTGGCCCTTCGCCAAAGCCTCGAAGATCGCTGAGGAAGAGAGCAACATCGGGGGACCGTCCTCACGCCGCACGACGACCCACGAACCGGGCGGTCCGCCACGGTCGGTGGCGGAGAGCACGGTGTGGGCTCCGTCGACCGCGCTCACCGACGGATCGGCGATCGCACCGGCCGTCACGCCGTCGAGGCGTTCCTGCCGACGGGCCGAGTCCATGCTGCCGCGCGCGGCCAACGTGACGAGCCATCCGAGGAGGGCGATCGAGAAGCCGTCGGCCTGGGAGGCGTCGGTGTAGAGAAGTACAACGCCGACCCCGATGAGCCCGCCGCCGATGGCGAGGCCGGCCATCGCGGCGTACCGCGTCGCGCGGTGTGGATCGCCGGTGATGCGCCAGGCGATCGCCCGGGCGATCATGCCGCCGTCGAGCGGGTAGGCCGGGAGCAGGTTGAGGACGAGCACGGCGAAGTTGAGCGTGCCGATGAGCAGGGCGATGGCGACGGCGGGGGAGGCGCTGTCGTGGTCGAAGGCGTCGGTGAGGCCACCGTCGTGGAAGAGCGCGACGCCGCCGAGGAGGAGCACGGTGAGCACGAGCGTCACGATGGGCCCGGCGACGGCGACCCGGAACTGCTCGCCGGGGGTGCGCGGGGCTTCCCGCATGCGCGCGAAGCCGCCGAACATCCACAGCTCGATGCCGTCGACCCCGAGGCCGGCCCGGGTGGCGGCGAAGGCGTGCCCGAGCTCGTGCCCGATGATCGACACGAAGAACAGCAGCACCGTGAGCGCCGCGAGCAGCACGGACGCGGTGCGGGAGATGTCGGAGATCTCGTAGAGGTGGTTGCCGACGAACCAGATGAGGATGAACACGACGATCAGCCAGCTGCCGCTGGCGGTGATCGGGATACCCCGGATCGAGCCGAAGTGCAGGCGCCTGAACATCACCCTCATCGTGGCACCTTCGGCGTCGCTTCGGGCAGGGCCCCGCGCCGCGTCCGCCGGTGCCTACCGGCGGCGGTCCTGCAGGGACCCGGCCATCGGGCCCTGCGCGAGGCCGCGCGCCCGGAGCGCCACGTGGAGTTCGAACCGCCGCGACGGGTCGTCGAGGATCGGCCCGAGGAGCTCGCGCAGGCGGCCGAGGCGATAGCGGATCGTCTGCACGTGCACGCCGAGGGCGTGGGCGGCGGTGCCGTGGTTGCCCCCCGCGTCGAGGACCGCCTCGAGGGTGGCCAAGAGTCTCGCGCGCGAGCCTTCGGACTCCTCGCGCAGTGGCGCGATGAGCTGGTCGGCGAGTTCGAGGAGCGGCTCCTCGGCCTGCGAGAGGCCGATCGCGGTGAGGTGGTCGTCCCAGCGCCACGGGCCTTCGCCGAGCACGCCGCGCACGCCGAGGTCGGCGGTGGCACGGGCGCCGCGGAGTGAGCGGGCGGCGAGGGTGAGCGGGACCGACGGGCCGACCGCGAAGCCGTGGTCGAAGCGGCTGAGGGCGAGCTTGAGACGCGCCTCGCGGCCCGGGCCTTCGGGGTCGGGCCAGAGCACGACGATCTCGTCGCCCTCGCCCGGCGCCGTGAGGGCGTCGTTGCCGAACCCGCGGGCGATGGTGCGCAGCTCGCCGCCCGTGGTGGTGATCGCGCGGATGCGCTCGGGCAGGGTCCAGCTGACGGCGAGCGCCGCCCGCCGGATGACGGCCGGGTCCTGCGCCGGGCCGGTGAGGGCCTCGAGCAGCAGGCCGCGGGTGCGCTCCTGCTCCGAGGCGGCGGCGGCCTGCGATTCGGCGTATCCGGCGACCGACTCGGCCGCGAGTTCGTCGACGAAGGCGTACACGGACTCGGCGAAGGCCGTGACCTGCTCCGTGGGCATGTTCTCGCGCGTGGCGACCTCGGCGAACGTGCGCCAGGCGTGCCGTGCGCCGATCCGGTAGGCCATCTGGAGCGAGTCGAGCGTTCGGCCGGCCTCATGCTCGTTGCGACCCAGGCCGCGCACGATGGCCCGCGACCGCTGGTTCGGGCCGCGGGACTCGCCGAGCAGCTCGAGGAACTCGTGGAGCGACTGCTCGACGCCCTGCCGGATGCCGGCCCAGAACGCATCGCTCCGGCGACCGGTGTACTGCGGTACCTGCGTGGAGATCTCGCGGACGAGCAGCTCGGCGAGGGTCGGCACGCTGGGGGCGAGTGCGACCGAGAGGCCGGGCGGGAGCACCGACCACGGGTAGGTCGGGAAGGCGGTGTCCGGCGACGCATCCGTGCCGCGTTCACGCTGCGTCTCGCTCATAGGCCGATCCTTCCACAATGCGCACTCGGTGACAACTTCTCCGCTCCTTGTCTTCTTGCGCTAAAAAACGCCGTTGCACAACGTGAATCTTGCGCAAGAATCCGGTGAAAAGTGCTCTTACCGTGTGTGCATGGCCACGCAGCAACGTCCCCCAGCCCCGCCGCCCGCGCGCGAGATGACGAACCGCGACAAGTACGCGAACATGTTCATCGTCTTCAGCTACCCCATTTTGATCGTCGTGCTAGCGATCGTGTCCTGGGGCCCCGGCTACCTCGACTGGATCGACCTCGGCGTCTTCGCCGTCATGTACGTGTGGGCCGGGTTCGGCGTCACCGTCGGCTTCCACCGCCTCCTCACGCACGGCTCCTTCGAGGTCAAGCCGTGGCTCCGCTACACCTTCGCCATCGCCGGTTCGATGTGCGTGCAGGGTGCCGTGATCCACTGGGTCGCCGACCACCGCAAGCACCACGCGTTCTCCGACCAGGAGGGCGACCCGCACAGCCCGCACCTCCACGGCGGCGAGGGTTTCTCCGGCGCGGTGAAGGGCCTCTGGCACGCGCACGTCGGCTGGCTCTGGGAGTACCACGCCACCTCCGATTACAAGCGGTACGCCCGTGACCTCTACGAGGACCCGACCATGCGGAAGATCCA
>JAVHXX010000185.1 GCA_031119595.1 Patulibacter sp.
CGACTCCGACAGTGCCGCCACGACCCCGAGCGGCCCCGACACGACGTCGGCGTTGCCCGCGATCACGAACGTCTGGGTCATCGCGCTGCCCGGGACGTCGATCAATGCCGCAGCACAGACGTCCGCACCCGCGTCCGTGCTGCGCGACGCGATCGTCCCGCAGGGCGTCCTGCTCTCCGGATACACCCTCCTCTCGGCGACGCCGCCGGTCAACGGCATCGCGGCCGTCAGCGGCCAGCCGCCGACCCTCGCGGCCCAGGACGGCTGCACCACCCGCACGGACGTGGCCGCGTCGAGCCTCGACGCGAAGACCGGCATCGCGTCCGGCGACGGCTGCCTCTACCCCACCCAGATCCCGAGCCTGGCAGCCCAGCTGACCGACGGCGGCGGTGTCGTCCGGACGTATGACGCCACGGCCGCCGCGGGTTCCGGGTGCGCCGGCTCGGCCGCGCCCGCCGACGCCCGCTCGCCGCTCCCCTACTTCCACGCGATCACCGACGACGCCGCGGCCTGCGTTGATCGTCTCGGTGACGGGGCCCGGCTCACCGCCGACCTGGCCGATCCGGCCGCGACGCCGAAGTTCAGCTGGATCACCGCCCCGGACGAGCCGACCGCGGCGCAGCAGTTCGCCGCGGACACCCTCGCGGCCATCGAAGCCACGGACGCGTACAAGCACGGCGGCTTGGTCCTCGTCCTCCCGGATGCCCCCGCCGCCGCGTCGCCGACCGACCTCGCGGTCGGCGCCGTCGCGATCTCCCCCTTCATCCCGGCCACCACGACGAACGCGACCGAGTTCGGTCCGTACGGCGTGCTGCGCCTCACCGAAGACCTCTTCACCCTCCCCGCGCTCGCGGGCGCGGGTGTCGAAGACGTGTCCCAGGTGGATCGCTCGATCTTCGAGTCGACCGCCTCGGGCGCACGTTCCCGTCACCAACCCACCCGGAGCTCCTCTTGAGCCTTCTCCTCACCCGCACGCGCGGCGTCACCGCCGCGGGCATCGCTGCGGCCGCCGTCGGCGCCATCGCGTTCACGTCCACGTCGTCGGCCGACCAGGCCCCGCCGACCTCGGTCCCGAACCCGAACACGTACCAGTGCCACGGCAACCTCTACAAGGGCGCCAAGGCCGATCCCATCGCCGGCGGCCACACCGTCCACTACGCGTTCCAGTGCCCCGGCCCCATCACCGGGTACCAGATCCAGACGCAGACGGCGATCAACACCTTCGACTCCGACTCGTCCGTGCAGCTGGTCAACGGCGCCTCGATCACCACCGACTCCTTCAGCTGCAACGGCGACACGCCGGGCATCGCCTTCAACTGCGTCGGCATCTCGTCGGTCCCGAACGCCGTCATCTCCGGCAACTTCACGGTCGACAACCCGATCTACCAGGAGCCGCGTCCGGACGCCCTCCTCACCGTGACCTACGCCACCGCCGACACCAAGGGCAAGGTCATCACGCAGTACATCTCGGGTCCGTTCGACCTCGGCCGCCCGAAGGGTGGTCCGAAGAGCAAGTACTCCGGCTCCACTCGCATCCCCCCGGTGAACAAGGCCGAGGACGCCCAGATCAAGCGTGACCCGGGCACGATCAAGTCGAAGAAGTCGTCGAAGAAGAAGACCTCGTCGTCGTCCGACGACACGACGGCCGCCACCACGCCCGCGGCGACGACGCCGGCCGCGAAGTAACCCGCTCGCCGTCGCCGGGGCACCAGGGCTCCGGCGGCGGCGCGATGGATAGGGTCCCTGCGTGCCTGCGCGCCTCGCCGTCCCGATGCTGTCGCTCGCCCTGGCGACCGTCCTGTGGCTGGCGATGGGCAAGGCGGCCGTCGTCAACTACGACACGCTCTACAGCCTCAAGTGGGGCACGGAGCTCGCCCACGGCCATCTCCCGGACATGACCGTCCCGGGCGCGCCGACCCCGCACCCGCTCCTCACGCTCGCCGGCGTGATCGCCGCGCCGCTCTTCGGTTCCGGGTCGCCCGCCGCCCTCTCGCTGCTGGCCTACCTCGGCTACCTCGCGACCTCGATCGCGGTCGTGCTGCTCGGCCTCGTCGCCAAGCGGTCCTTCGGCATCGCCGCGGCGATCGTCGCCTCGCTGCTGCTCGTCACGCGCGAACCGGTGCTCAGCTACGGCCTCCGGGCCTACATCGACCTGCCGTATCTCGCGCTGCTCATGGCGGCGCTCGCCTTCGAACTGAAGAAGCCGCGTTGCGGAGCCCCGGTCCAGGTCGCGCTGCTGCTCGCCGGTCTGCTGCGCCCCGAGGCCTGGCTGCTCGGTTTCGCGTACCTCGCGTGGCTCGCCACCGGGAACGACTTCCCCGGTCGCCGCAGGCAACTGCTGTGGCTCACGCTCGCCGTCGCGGCGCCGGTGCTCTGGGGCATCACCGACCTCGTCCTCACCGGCGACTTCTTCTTCTCGTTCCGCGGCACGCGCGCGGGCGCCGAGCGGCTCAACCGGCCGACCGGGCTCGGGTCGCTCTTCACGATCGCACCCCGTCGGATCGGTGAGGTCCTGCGGTGGGAGTTGCTCCTCGGCGCCGCGATGGGCGTCGCGCTGCTCGTGCGCGGGCGCCACCCGAAGGCGCGCGTGTTGATCGTCGCCACCGTCGCCGCCGCGCTCGCCTTCGCGATCGTCGCGATCGGTGGCCTCCCCGTGATCGTGCGCTACCTGCTGCCGTTCGCGGCGATGGGCTGCGTCGCCTGCGCATACGCCCTCACGGGGTGGCGTGCCGACGAGTCGATCCCGATCGGCCGCGCCTGGTTCGCCGGCGCCGTGGCGCTTCTCGCCGCGATCCTCGCGCTCGCACCGACCCAGTACCACCGCCTCGCCGGGACGCAGCGCGCGCTCCACGTGCAGCAGCAGACCACGGTCGAGCTCGAGGCGCTCGTCGACGAGGCCGCCTGCGGACCGATCATCGTCCCGAACCGCCGCGCGGTGCCGCTCGTCGCCCTCTGGCGCAAGGAGGATCCGCGCGCGGTGATCACCTCCCAGGACCATCCGATCCCGGCAACCGGCGCCTACGTCTACCCGGCGTCCGAGGCCGCGGCCAACGCGTTCATCCTCGACAGGACCGATGTCGACAAGGTCATCCCGGGACCACCGCCCGGGTGGACGGAGCGCGACCGCACCACCCGCTGGGTGCTCGCCGAGCACTGCTGAGAACGGCTCGACCCGCGGCGCGGGGAGCGAAAGATGGTCGGTGGCGACTCCGGACCCACCGATCCGAGCCCGACGGCTGATGCGGGAGGCTGCTTCCTCTCGGACCTGACCTGGTTGGCAGGCCGTCGTCTCGGGAGTGGGGCCTTCAATGCCACCACCGACCGCGGGCAAGCCTACCGGGCCACGCGCTCCGGCGACGCGTCACCGCAAGGTGGCGTGCAGCGACGTGCGCGGGTGCGCCGGATCCGCGCGGCGCGGCCCAGGTGAGCAGCGCCCGGACGACGGGCGCGACCGTCTCAACGGGTGACGTGCTGCGCCGGCGACTGGGCGTGGGCCGGCGTGGCCGTGGAGCCCTGCAGCCCGACCGACGCGACGAGCGTCCCCGCGACGAGCAGGCCGGCCGTGGCGGCCCGCATCCGGCGCGGTGTCGCGAGCCACGGCACGTTCAGACGCAACCAGGCGCGGGCGCTCGTCGCCCCTGCCATCGCCGCCATCGCGCACGCACTGCACATGACCCGCACGGTACCGGGCCGCCCGCCGCCTCGTGACACACCGGATATGTCCATTGCGCCCGGAGCGAACGCGCCCTAGCCTGCGACTCGTGCTGGGACTGCCTGATGGGATCACCGCCTGCCTGTTCGACCTCGACGGCGTGCTCACGAAGACCGCCGCCGTTCACGCTGCCGCGTGGAAGGAGATGTTCGACGAGGTCCTGAAGGCGCACGACGGTGAGCCCGGTGTGAACGCCGCGCCCTTCGACCCTGCCTCGGACTACCTCACGTACGTCGACGGCAAGCCCCGCTACGACGGCGTCCGCGACTTCCTCGCCTCGCGCGGGATCCACCCGCCGGAGGGCGCCCCGGGCGACGCGCCCGACGGCCCCGAGACGATCCACAGCCTCGGCGACAAGAAGAACGACGCCGTCCAGCGGATCATCGAGACCGACGGCGTCGAGCCGTTCGCCGGCTCGGTCCGGTACCTGCAGGCCGCGAAGGACGCCGGTCTCGGGATCGCCGTCGTGTCGTCGAGCGCGAACGCCGAGGCGGTCCTCGAGGCCGCCGACATCGCGAAGTTCATCGACGAGCGCGTCGACGGTGCCGTGGCCGCCGCCGAGGGCATCAAGGGCAAGCCCGCCCCGGACATGTTCCTCGAGGCCGCCCGCCGGCTCGGGGCGACGATCGAGACCTCCGCCGTCTTCGAGGACGCTCTCAGCGGCGTGCAGTCCGGCGCCTCCGGCCACTTCAGGGCGGTGATCGGCGTGAACCGCGGCGACGAGGCGCAGCGCGCGGCTCTCGCCGGCGCGGGTGCCACCCTCGTGGTCGACGACCTCGACGAGCTCCTGGATCCCGCCGGTAGCCCGGCCTAGTCCGACCCAAGCCGTACGCTCAGCCCACCATCCCAGCCTCCACTCAGGACTCCACCCGCGTGAACCCGCCTTCGCTGCCCGTCACCGCCGACGACTCCGTCTACGGAGGTGGGCCGTGGTCGCTCCGTGAGGAGCGGCACGAGGAGCAGTACCTCGCGCGGAGCGAGTCGCTGTTCGCGCTCGCCAACGGCCACATCGGCCTGCGCGCGAACCTCGACGAGGGCGAGCCGCACGGGATCCCGGGCACCTACCTCAACGGCTTCTACGAGACCCGCCCGCTGCCGCACGCCGAGGCCGGGTACGGCTACCCCGAGGACGGCCAGACGATCGTCAACGTCACGAACGGGAAGATCATCCGCCTGCTCGTCGACGACGAGCCGTTCGACCTGCGGTACGGCACGGTCGTCCGCCACGAGCGTGAGCTCGACATGCGCGCCGGCGTGCTGCGCCGCGAGGTCGAGTGGATCTCGCCGGCCGGCCAGGGTGTGATCGTCCGGTCGACGCGGCTCGTGTCGTTCGTGCAGCGTGCCGTCGCGGCGATCTGCTTCGAGGTCGAGCCGATCGGTGAGGGCGCGCAGGTCGTGCTCCAGTCCGAGCTCGTCGCGAACGAGCCCCTGCCGGCGCAGAGCAAGGATCCGCGGGCCGCCGCCGCCCTCGCGGCGCCGCTCGTCGGCGAGGAGCACTCCTGTTACGACAAGCGCGGCGTGCTCGTCCACCACCTGCGTGCGAGTGGCCTGCGCATGGCTGCCGGCATGGACCACGAGATCCAGGCGCCGCAGCGGGTCGACACGTCGATCGAGGCCTGGGGCGACATCGCACGCCTCACCGCCGCCACCGAGCTGAAGGCCGGCGAGGTGCTGCGCCTCACGAAGTACCTCTCGTACGGGTGGTCGAGCCGCCGGTCGATGCCGTCGGTGCGCGACCAGGTCATCGCGGCGCTCGCCGCAGCCCGGTCGACCGGCTGGGAGGGGCTGCTCACCGGTCAGCGCAAGTACCTCGACGACTACTGGGCCGCCGCCGACGTGGAGATCGACGGCGACGACGAGCTCCAGCGCGCCGTGCGGTTCGCGCAGTTCCAGACGCTCCAGGCCGCCGCCCGCGCCGAGCGCCGCGGCATCGGCGCGAAGGGCCTCACGGGCCCGGGGTACGACGGCCACGCCTTCTGGGACTCCGAGACCTACATCCTCCCCGTGCTCACGTACACGGTGCCGCACGCCGCGGGCGATGCGATCCGCTGGCGCCACGGCACCCTCGACCGCGCGAAGCGCCGGGCGACCGAGCTCGGCCTGCGCGGCGCAGCGTTCCCGTGGCGCACGATCTCGGGCGAGGAGTGCTCGGGCTACTGGCCGGCGGGCACGGCCGCCTTCCACCTCGCCGCGGACATCGCCGCGGCCGTCGAGCGCTACCGCACGATGGCAGGCGACGACGACTTCGAGCGCGAGGTCGGGCTGGAGATCCTCGTCGAGACGGCTCGCATGTGGGTGTCGCTCGGGCACCACGACCTCGGCATGAACGGCGAGTTCCGGATCGACGGCGTGACCGGCCCGGACGAGTACTCGGCCATCGCCGACAACAACGTCTTCACGAACCTCATGGCGCAGCGCAACCTCCGCTGGGCGGCCGCCGCGACGGAGCGCCACCCGGATCTCAGCGCGGCGCTCGAGGTCTCCGAGGCCGAGGTCGCGGCGTGGCGCAAGGCGGCGGATGCGATGCACGTCCCCTACGACGACAACATCGACATCTACCCCCAGGCGAGCAACTTCACGCACCATGAGGTGTGGGACTTCGAGTCGACCCCGGCGGACCACTACCCGCTGATGCTCCACCACCCGTACTTCGAGCTGTACCGCACGCAGGTCATCAAGCAGGCCGACCTCGTCCTCGCGCTCTACCTCTGCGGCGACCACTTCACCGCCGAGGAGAAGACCCGCAACTTCGCCTACTACGAGGCGATCACGGTCCGTGACTCGTCGCTGTCGGCGACGATCCAGTCGATCGTGGCGGCCGAGGTCGGCCACACCGAGCTCGCCTACGACTACTTCGCCGAGACGGCCCTCATCGACTTCGAGGACCTCGCCGGCAACACCGCCGACGGCCTCCACGTCGCGTCGATGGCCGGCGCATGGCTCACGGCCGTCGCCGGGTTCGGCGGGCTCCGCGACCACGAGGGCGAGCTGAGTTTCGCGCCGCGTCTGCCGAAGGCGCTCGACCGGCTCGCGTTCAAGCTCCAGGTGCGCGGGCGCAAGCTCCGCGTCGAGATCACCCCGGACGGCACCACGTACGAGATCGTCGCGGGTGACCCCCTCGATCTCACCGCCGACGGCGAGTCGATCCGCATCGCCGAGGGTGAGCCGGTCACGCTCCCGCTGGCCGAGCTGCCGGAGATGGAGGCGCCCGAGCAGCCCGCCGGTCGCGCACCGCTCCCGCGCGCCGAACTCCACCGGATGCATCGCGAGCAGCTCGCCGCCGCCGGCGCGGCAGCGGCCGAGTCCGGCGCCAGCAACGGATAGCCGCGGCCACCGCCTGATCGCACCGGCGCCGGCGCTGGTCGCCGTGCAGCCGTCCCTGCACGGCGTCCGGGGCGACCGGTTGGATCCGTCGGATGCTCAGGGCGGTCGAGAACGCGGGGTTCGAAGCGGTCGGTGGGCCGCTCCGGCGCCGCTGGGTGTTCCGCACCGGGTCGCTCGAGAGTGAGCGCAGCCTCAGCGGCCGCGCGCTCGCGCGACTCATGGACGAGCAGGAGCACACGCCCGTGGCGGTCCTGCGCGACGGGGATCGCACCTGGTGGATGGCCGCCGGGCAGGTCGTCACCGAACGGGATGGTCTGAGCGCAGGCGACGTCGCGGCGCTGCTCGCGGAGCGTGCGGAGCGCAGCGCCCGACGCCTCGAGCGCGCCCACGCGATCGCGTCGCGGCAGGGCGCGCCGTCGCCGCCGTCGGGACGCAAGCCGATTCCACGCGAGGTGCGCCTCGAGGTGTGGCAGCGCGATGGTGGGCGCTGCACCACGTGCGGCGCCGAGTTCGACCTGCAGTACGACCACGTCATCCCCGTCGCGCTCGGCGGAGGGAGCAGCGCGAGCAACCTCCAGCTACTGTGCGGCCCGTGCAACCAACGAAAGGGATCGTCGATCGCATGAGCCGCGCCGGCCGCCGCCGGACGCGTCGCCCACGGATCGCACCCGCCGCCGCTGCGGTCGCCCTCCTCGCCACCCTCGGTCTCGCCGCCTGCGGAAGCCCCGATCCCCTCGCGAGCTTCACCGCGCCGCAGCGGACCCAGCTCGACGCCGCCTGGACCGCCGTCATCAACGCGACCGACACCGCGAACCTCACCGAGCTCGACCGCACCTCGCGCGCGAAGACGCTCTACGCCGCCTGCAAGCCCCTCGACAAGAGCAACGCCCTCCTGGCCGCGCTCGCCGACGCGTGCCGCCCGCTCTACGTGAGCAAGAAGCTCGACCTCGTCATCCCCACGCGCTGCGCCACGCAGAGCGCCACCTGCGAACGCGCCCTCGACCGCAACGCCACCGCCACCGACGACGTCTCGAAGGCCCTCGCCAACCTCGACGCCCAGGCCAAGCGCATCGTCACCGAGCCCCGCTGCCTCGCCGAACTCACCACCGGCCCCGTCCGCACGGCCGCCTGGGACAAGATGTCCGCGGCCTACAACGTCTACTCCCTCGGCGCCGAACGCAAGGACCCCGAGATCTTCGCCCTCGGCAAACGCCAGGTCGCCGAAGCCGCCCAACTCACCGCAGACACCCGCACCGCCGCCCAGCGCCTGGCGGCGTTCCGGGAAGGGTGCGGGTTG
>JAVHXX010000186.1:0-7408 GCA_031119595.1 Patulibacter sp.
CGCTGGAGGAGGCCGGCCACGAGGTCACGGTCCGCAAGTACCTGCTCGTGAAGGAGCGCCTCGACGCGGGCGAGCTCCGGTCGCTGGCCGATCGCCTCCAGGGCGACCCCGTCGACGCCCTCATCCGGCGTGACGCCAAGTACAAGGAGCTCGGGCTCGACGCCGACGGTTGGTCGGTCGATCAGGTGGTCGACACGCTCGTGGAGCATCCGTCGCTCCTGCAGCGGCCGATCCTCGACGACGGCACCGCCGCGATGATCGGCCGCCCCCGGAGCCGCGCCGCGGCGTGGGCCGCCGCCGGCCACGTCACGGAGTAGCCGTCCGGGAGCCAGCGCTCCGCGCGCGTCGGCGCCCGTGGGGAGCGACCGGGGACGCCCACCACATGTGTGGGCGATCGCGCCCACGACGGGTGGCGCGCGACGCCGCACCCCGCCTGAGGCTTAGGCTGGCTGAATGGCCAAAGCCTCTTTCTACGTGTACTTCGCCGACGAGAACAACGCCAAGGGCGCCTCCGCGCGGCTCGAGGACCAGGGCTACAAGGTGAACATCACCACCGAGGACGACGGTCGCTTCCTCGCCCAGGCCGACAAGGCCATCCGCGCCCACGACATCGACAAGGCCGAGCAGGAGATCGACGCCGTCGTGATCCAGTTCACCGGCGAATACGACGGGTACAGCGGCCTCTAGGCACCGGCCGCCGCGGCGGCCCCAGCGCGCGGTCGTCTCCAGATCGCGGCCGGACATCCGACCCTTCAGGTCGTGACCGCCCTCCTCGCCCTCGGCGCCGCGCTCGCGCTGGCGCCGGTCTCGACCGCCGTCCCGGGACGCGTCCAGGATCTCGCGCCGCGCGCGGACGGATCGGTCGACGTCGCCACGGTGGATCCCACCACCGGCGCCCAGCTCTCGCGCCTCGCACCTGACGGGGCCCTCGGGTCGCCGCTCGCGCTGGCGCCCGCCGGCAACCTGCTCGACTACGCGGGCCAGGTCGACCAGCCGGAGACCCAGGACCTCGTGGAACAGGTCGCGACACTTCCGACCGGTGGAGCCGTCGCGGTCACGTGGGCCGGGACGCATGCGGCGGGCGGCGTGACGACGGTCATCACGTCGGACGCCGCAGGGAACGTGCAGCCGGCGGTCCCGGTCGCCGGTTTCGACTCCACGTCGCAACCGACGCAGCTGCGAACCGGCCCGACCGGTGCCGTGGCGATCCTGTCGGACCGGCTCGTCAACGGCGACACCAGCCAGCGCATCACGTTCCGGCCGGCCGGCAGCCAGGTCTTCACCTCGGCGACGCGCCTGGGCCCCACCGTCGACTGGCTCTCGGCGGGGAGTTCGTTCAACGGCGCGCGGTCGCGGATCGCGCTCGGTCCCGACGGCGGCGGCGCGATCCTCGTCCTGCCCGACGGCAACCAGCGCGGTGCGGCGGCCCTCCGTCGGATCTCGCCCGCGGGAGAGATCGGTCCACCGATCCCGACGGGACTTCCTGAGCCTGCGGCCGTCGCCGGGCGGATCGCCTTCACTCCGAACGGCACCCTCGCCGTCGTCCTCGCCGCGTACAACGGCAATCTCGACCACCCGTCGACGAGGCTCTACGCCACGAGCCTCACCCCGGGCGCGACGCGGGCCACGCGCCTGCGACTCCTCGGCGAGGTCAGCAGCGACGCCGCGTCCGAGGATCCCGACGAAGCGATGCTCTCCTTCACGCTCGCCGTCGGTGCCCCGGCTCGCGTGCTGATCACCGCACCGCTGGACTCGATCGGCAAGGCCGGCCGCCACACACCTGGCACCGCGGTGCTCGAGGGCAACGCCGGCGGAAAGGCCAAGCGTGTCCTCACGCTGCCGATCGGCGTGGGCCGGTACGCCTCGGGCGTGATCGCGGCCGACGGGAGCGCATCGCTCGTCGCCGTGCACCGGCCCGGCGACGATGTCACCGCCAAGCCGGCCAAGGGCGATCGACCGACCGTCCTCTCCCTGCACCAGCCCGCGGGCGGCCGTTTCGGCTCGCCGCGGGTCGTCTCGCCGGCCGCCGATCGCGCGGCGAAGGGCTACGTCGTTGGCACGCCCGTCGCGCTGCCCGACGGCACGGCGGCGGTGCCCTACCGCCGCGGGGACGGCCCTGACGAAGCGAGCTTCGTGGTGCGCTTCACGCCATAGGCGCATGGCCGCGGTCCCGAGGCTTCGCGGTGCCGCGTGTGACCGATCGCCGCTCGCCACTCCGCGCCGTCGCGCATAGGGTGGCGCGGTGTTCCACTATCCGCCGGTCGTCCCCGCCCCGTCGATCACGACGGTCCCCGGCGTGATCTACAGCGCCCACGGGCGGAGCGACGGGAGCTTCGCGGTCGCCACGGGCGGGAAGGCGGCCACGGTCACCGGGCTCGACCCCGCGACCGGCGCGTCGATGTCACCGGTCACGCTGCTGCCCGCGGACCCCGTCCGCCTCTACGCGGACCCGCGTGTCGATCCAGCTGGTGGCGAAGTGGTGTTCTCCCTCGAGGGTCGGCCGCTGGAGCGCGCGGCGATCGTGCGCGACTTCGACCAGGCCGGCCACCAGGTGGGCGCCACGACGACGCTCGCCCTGGGACCCGACGAGTTTCCGCGGGCGTTCGGTGTGGGCCCGACCGGCGCGGTGGCGATCGTCACGGACGGGTCGCTCGGCGGAGCCGTCCGCCCGAGGCTCAGTTTCCGCCCGTCCGGTCAGACGGCCTTCACCGCTCCCACCGAGCTGGGCCCGACGGTTTCGCGGCGGGAGGCGCTCTTCGACGCCATCGTCACGCGCTACGACGTGCTGCTCGGACCCGACGGCGGCGGCGTCCTGCTCGTGCAGCCCGGCTTCGGATACGGCAGCGGCAACCCCCACGCGAAGCCGTACCTCCGGCGGATCCTTCCCTCTGGCCAGATCGGCCCGCATCTCTCGATCCCGGGACTCGACAGGCGCGACCTGTTCGACGCGACGGCGGAGATGAACCCCGACGGGACCGCGGTCGTCGTCGTCACGGCGACCCGCGAGCGACCGCACAGCGTGCCCCTCGAGCTCACCAGCACACTCCGGTACGCCACGCTGGCGCCGACCGCAGCCTCGGTGACGGCGCCGCGCCGCCTCCCGATCCCGCACTCCCGGGACGGAGCGAGCGTCGTCGACGTGAGCGGTCTCGGTCCGCACACCGTGGTGCTCACCGCGAAGGACGAGCACTCCCCGATCACCGTCAGCGAAGGGCTCGGCTCCGCCCTCCCGACACCGGTCGGCACCATCCCCGCAGCGTTCCGGACGGGCGTCCACATGGTCCAGGGCGCCGACGGTGGCGTCACCGTCACGGGTGCGCTCCATGGCCAGGGCTACGGCGCGATCATCGAGAGCCACCAGCCGCCCGGCGGTGCCTTCAGCGCGCCGCGCACCATCGTCACCGACCCGAACCCCAAGGTCGACTACGAGCCGGGCGTACCGCGCCTCCTCGCCGACGGCGAGGTCGTCCTGCCGTACACCTACGTGGGCGCCGGAGGCGAGACGTCGGCGATCGCGCGCTTCACGCCCTGACGCTGAGGCGCCGTCGTCGCCGTCACGGCTGACGCCGACGCCGACGGCGCGCGTCAGCGCTTCGGCGGCGCCTTCATCTGCCGCGCGGCCGCGGTCATCATGCCGCCCATCCCGGCGCAAGCCGCGGCCACGGCCCAGACACCCGCGGCGGCCACGCCGGCTGCGGCGGCGACGGCTGCGCCGAGCGCGGCGACCAGGAACGCCGCCGTGATCGCGACGTAGATGGCCTTGAACCGACGCGAGGTCGGGATGCCCGCAGAGCGCTGCATGCGAGTGACGCTACGAGACCGATCTTGCGGACCGGGAAACGTCGGTCGCCACGGCGCTGTGATCCCGGAATCGCGGGGCACGTGCGACGCCGCGTCACCCGCCGATCACAAATCCGGAACGGTATTCCGATTAGGCCCTAGGCTGCTCCTCGTCCTTCCGGAACGGAGACCTTCCATGCAGTACAAGCAACTCGGTGACACCGGCCTATTCGTGTCGCGTCTGTGCCTCGGCGCGATGACCTTCGGCACCTCGAACGTCGAACCGTGGTCGGCGATCGGCACCCTCGGCCAGAAGGAGGCCGGTGCCCTGGTCGACCGCGCCCTGGATGCGGGCGTCAACTTCTTCGACACCGCGAACGTCTACTCGATCGGTGAGAGCGAGAAGATCCTCGGCAAGGCCCTCGCCAGCCGCCGCGACGACGTCGTGATCGCCACGAAGGCCAACGGCCGCATGGGCGCGGGCGCCAACGAGCTCGGCCAGTCGCGGTACCACCTCGCGAAGTCGATCGACGAGTCGCTCGCACGCCTCGGCACCGATCGCATCGACCTCTTCCAGGTCCACAGCTGGGATCCGGTGACGCCGCTCGAGGAGAGCCTGTCGGCCCTCGACGACGCTGTCCGCGCAGGCAAGGTCCGCTACATCGGCTGCTCGAACTTCGCCGCGTGGCAGATCGCGAAGGGCCTAGGGATCTCGGAGGCGAGGGGCCTGGAGAAGTACGTGTCGACGCAGTCGTACTACTCGATCGCCGGCCGCGACCTCGAGCACGAGATCGTGCCGCTCGTGCGCGACGCCAAGCTCGGCGTGCTCGTGTGGAGCCCGCTCGCGGGTGGCTTCCTCTCGGGCAAGTTCACGCGTGACGGCGAGGGCGAGGAGGGCGCCCGCCGCGCGAGCTTCGACTTCCCGCCGGTCGACAAGGACTTCGCTTACGACATCATCGACGTCATGGCCGAGATCGCGTCGGCGAAGGGCATCACGGTGCCCCAGGTCGCGCTCGCCTGGCTGCTCGCCAAGCCCGCGGTCACCTCCGTGATCATCGGCGCCAAGCGCGTCGACCAGCTCGACGACAACCTCGGCGCCGTCGACGTCGAGCTCACGAGCGCGGAGCTCGAGCGCCTCGACGACGTGTCGGCTCGGCCGCTTCCGTACCCGAACTGGATGATGCAGCGCCAGGGCGCGACCCGCATCCCCGAGAACGGGCACCTGACCGACTGACCGCCTCGGCCCGCCCCGGTCCCGCGACACGGGGCGGAGCTCCGGCCTCGGCCCGCCGGCCCCGCGGGGTGACACGGGGCGGAGCTCCGGCCCCCGCGGGCGTGGCCCGGGCCTGAACCCGGCTCGCCCCGGTGTGGGCCCGGGCCCCGCGCCCGGAGCCAGCCCGGCTGCCCATGGCCGTCCGGTCCGGCGCACGATCGCATGCGCCGGACCGGGAAACGGCGGTTCGAACGGGCGTTGCCTACATCGTCCGTCCGGGTGGACACGGTCACTGGTCACAGATCGGGGTCCACTGGCGCGCAGACGCTCAGACGGTGCTTAGCGTGATTGGTATGGCACTCACCTCGCTCTCAACCACCGTCCCGCCCCTCACGCTGCTGCATGACCCGAACTCGGTCCGCTCGGAGTACGCCCTCCAGGCGCTCCAGCTCGGCAACCGCCAGTTCGACGTCCGTCATGTCACGTTCGCCGGCGGGCATCTCAGCGAGGACGAGCTCCGTGATCTCACCTTCCGCCTGGCGGGCGATCGCGTCGATGCCCTCGTGCGCCGCGGCCGTCGCTACCGCGCCCTCGATCTCGACCTCGACGGCGCCGACGCGGAGACCGTCATCAGCACCCTCGTCGATCATCCGGAGCTGCTCGCCACCCCGATCCTCGACGACGGCATGCTCGCCATGATCGGCAACTCCACGGAGCGCGCCGAGGCCTGGGCCGTCACCGGCCACTGCGCCGACGCCCGCCCCACCTTCAGCATTCCCGCGCTGAAGGTCACGCGCGAAGCCGCCTGATCCACGACACGGCCGGAGGCGCCGCGGCGGCTCCGGGTAACCGCTGCCGTGGACGTGGGTGCCCCGCACTTCAGGTGACCCTCGTCGCGACCGACTCCGGGTGGAGTGACGACCGAGTTCGAGCCTCCGGCCCCGCCGGCCACCGCGGACTCTGACCGTCATACGCGCCCCTCGCATCCGAGCGCCTGGCGTCGCGCGTTCGGGTTGGCCGCCGTCCCGATCCTGCTCACCGGCGGGTTCTACGCCGCGCTGATCTGGCTCGGCTTCGACCCGGAGTCGACCCAGGCCTTCGACGTCCTGTTCTGGTGCTGGATCGGCGGCTCGATCGGCTTCGCGATCGCCACCGGAGCCGTCGCCGGACCGGGCCGCGGAACGGTGGCGACCTTCCTCGTCTGGGCGGCGGTGTCGCTCTTGCTCTCGGCGCTGTTCGGAACGGGCTGCCCGTTGGACCTGGGTTCCGCGCCGCACGTCCACGCCGGCCTCGCGTATCTCGGCCCGACCGACCAGTGCTCCGACGGGCGTGACGCATCGACCTACGGGGGACTGCAGCAGTTCACCGTGATCGCCGGCGCGCCCCTCACCGTCATCGCCGGGGTGTCGGGGGTGGTGGCGAACGCGGCTCGGCGGGTGCGGAGACGCCACGCCACACGTCGAGCGGCCGGCTGACATCGTCGACCGCGGCTCACGTCGCCCGGACCACCTGCGCAGCGGAATGCCCCGGCTGGTCACGCGGCCTCGGCTTCGTCCTGCCGCTGCTCGTATACGCGTTGGAGTTCCAGTTCCTGTGGGTCGACCTCGAAGGTGCCGCCGGCCTTGGCGACATCCCACGCGGCGTCGACCAGCGGCCAGATCGTCTTGGCCTCGTCGCGACTGAGCATGGTGCGCCAGCCGCGGAACACCGCGCTGAGCGCGTTGATGCGCGGCGTCTCGACGTAGTCGCAGGGGTCGTCGGAGATCGTCTTGCCGTCCCAGTCGTAGAAGAAGGTGCGGCCGTCGGTGGCGATGTGGAGGTAGCGGCGCGTGCTCTGGTGCTTGTACGCGTGCGCGCGAACGCCGTCGCTCAGTTCGAGTTCGCCCATCCACATGAACCAGCCCGTGAGCTCGGGGCCGACCATCGCCAGGATCGGCCGCCACTCGGGCCGGTCGTGGTTGACGTACTCACCTTGGAATCGCTGCGGCTTGGGCATGCCCCGACCATCGCGAACCATTCGCGCCACGGGTCACCACGACCGCACCAACTCAGCCTCAAACCACGCACGACTTCGCGCACGGCACGCCGCCACCGACCTGAACCCAAAGAACCTCGCCACGTAAACCGAGGATCTTTGTGTGTCGCTTCCGAGCCCGCCCCGACCCAAACCACGCACACACGCCACCATCCCGCGACGGCATAGCCGCCGCGCCCGTGCCCTCCACCCGGCCCGAACCCTCAGCAGAAGACCACCCGACCCGAAGGGCGCACACACTCCGCCACTCCGCGTCGGCGTAGCCGCCGCGGCCGCGTCCCTCCACCCCGGCCGCGAAGCCGGCCGGAGGGGAGGGGGCGTGCCTTGACGGCACCTTGCGACCGCAGGGCGAGAGGGCCAGCGAACGACCGAAAGGGTGT
>JAVHXX010000186.1:7418-8313 GCA_031119595.1 Patulibacter sp.
CCCCCCCCCCCCGGGCGGCGCCGCCCCCCCCCCCCCCGCCCCCCGCCGGCGCCCCCCCCCCCCCGCCCCCCCCCCCCCGCCCCGCCCGGCCCAGCCACGAACGGGCCCCGAAGGACCCGGCCGCGGCGGCTACTCCGCCGCGATCTGGCGGAGCACGTAGCGAAGGATGCCTCCGTGGCGGAAGTAATCCGCCTCCTTCGGCGTGTCGATGCGGACGACGGCGTCGAACTCGGTGGTGGCACCGTCCGGGGCGGTCGCGACGACCTTCGTGGTCTTCGGGAGGTCGCCGCCGTTGAGGGCGTCGGCGTAGCCGGTGATCGAGAAGGTCTCCTCACCGGTGAGGCCGAGGGAGTCGGCGGACTCGCCGGCCGGGAACTGCAGCGGCAGGCCGGCCATGCCGACGAGGTTGGAGCGGTGGATCCGCTCGAACGATTCGGCGATGACGGACTTGATGCCGAGCAGGTTGGTGCCCTTCGCGGCCCAGTCGCGGGACGAGCCGGAGCCGTATTCCTTGCCGCCGAGGACGACGGTGGGGATGCCGCTGGCGATGTACTGCTGGGCGGCGTCGTAGATCGAGACGACCTCGGACGGGTCGGCGCCGTCGAGGTAGCGGGTGACGCCGCCCTCGGTGCCGGGCGCGAGGAGGTTGCGCAGGCGGATGTTCGCGAAGGTGCCGCGGATCATCACCTCGTGGTTGCCACGGCGGGAGCCGTACGAGTTGAAGTCGCCGCGGTCGACGCCGTGGTCCTGGAGGTACTTGCCCGCCGGGCCGTCGGCCTTGATCGCGCCGGCCGGCGAGATGTGGTCGGTGGTGACCGAGTCGCCGAGCTTCGCGAGCACGCGCGCGCCCTCGATGTCGGTGACGGCTTCCGGCTCGGCCGGCATGCCGTCGAAG
>JAVHXX010000187.1 GCA_031119595.1 Patulibacter sp.
ACGAGCGCAGCCATCAGGCCCACGCTGACGGTGACGCCGATGAAGGTGTCGGCCTTGACCGCCCAGGCGATCGGCGAGATCACGAGGGCGCCCATGAGCGTGCCGGCCAGCCAGACCAGGATCGCCACGAGCACGCGCGGCGTGCAGAAGTAGGCGGCGAACACGGCCGGCCACAGGTAGAAGAAGGGCGTCGTGCCGAAGGAGTCGGCGGTGGCGAGCATCGCGCTGATGCCGAACACCGCCCAGAAGAGGGCGATCTGCGTGACGAGCTGCCGCGGACGTGTGACCGCCAGGCCGATGCCGAGCGCCGTGTACCCGACCGCGAGCGCGAGCTGCACGACCTTCGCGACCTCGGTCATGTGCAGCGTGAACGCCCCGATGTAGGCCGTGATGGAGCCCACCACGCACAGGCCCGCGGCGATCCGCTGCCCGAGCACGAGCCGGGCCTCCGACTCCTCGGTCGGTCGCGCACTGGTGTGTCCTGCGGACGCCATCGCCGTACCCATCGGTCGACCGGCCCCCGCCGCTTGACCCGCCGTGGGCACGGTGGACGCTTTTCATACCGAAGGTGCGCGACGGGTGGACTCCCGGCGTCCAGCCGGGGTGCCCAGCCCGCCCGGGCCTGGACAGCCGGGGTGACACCGCCCGCGCGCGTGGCACGATGCCCGCATGCGCATCTTCGAGAGCCTGTCCGACCTCAAGGCCGCCGTCGGCGAGGAGCTCGGTACGAGCGAGTGGCTCGAGATCGACCAGGCCCGCATCGACCAGTTCGCCGAGGCGACGGGCGACCACCAGTGGATCCACACCGACCCCGAGAAGGCCGCCGCCGGGCCGTTCGGCACGACCATCGCGCACGGGTACCTCACGCTGTCGCTGCTGCCGATGCTCACATGGCAGTCCTACGAGGTCCGCGGGGTCGCCGGGGCGCTCAACTACGGGCTCGACAAGGTCCGTTTCCCGAGCCCGGTGACGGTCGGGTCGAAGGTGCAGTCGACGAGCGTGCTGACGTCGTTCGACGAGTTCGAGGGCGGCGCCCAGGCCGTGGTCACGTGCACGATCGCGATCGAGGGCCAGGACAAGCCGGCCTGCGTCGCCGCGACGATCGTGCGGTTCTTCGCCTGAAACGCCCTGCGGCGGCACCGCGCGGAGGGCGGCTCCGGGCTGCTGCGGCGCTCAGCCGCCGGCGGGCTCGGCGAACAACCCGCGGGCGAGCACGGTGTGGACCACGTGCTCGTGGGGCTCGGCGACGGAAGGGTCGAACGGGTCCACGCCGAGCAAGTGCTCCCACTGGTCGGCGAGCAGCACCGGCGACAGGATCATGCCGACGACCATCCGCCGCGCCCCCTCGTGTTCGAGGTCGGGCTGGATGAGGCCCGCGCGCCGCAGCTGACGCAGCCCGTCGTCGACGAGCCCCACGACCTGCTCGAAGAACAGCCGCCCGGCGGCGGAGTCCGAGGAGAGGCGTCGCGCGAGGTAGCGCCGCAGCGTCGGCTGCTCGCGGAGGAACTCGCTGAACCGCTGGGAGATGACGAGCGTCGCGACGGTGCCGACCACGATCTCGTCGAGCGACCCGACCACGCGGTCGAGCGCCTGGACGCACAGCTGGCGGGCGTGCTGGTCGACCTCGGCGACGAGACCCGGCTTGCTGCCGAACCGCTTCGTGATCTCGCCGGTGCCGACGCCGGCATGCCCGGCGATCACGCGCAGGGTGACAGGCTCGATGCCACGCTCGGCGAACTGCTCGAACGCGGCCCCCACGAGACGCTCGCGGACGGGATCAGAGACCGACTCCAAGATGAGCGGGAGTGTAACTCGCCACGTTTTGGTTGAAAACCGTCCGCGGGGGCTCGGGTACCACGCGACACCCGATCGACGCCGCCACGAGCCGCCGACCGCGCTCCGGCCGGCCCGGACTCAGCGCGCCGGCTCGGGCTCGAACAGCCCGCCCTCGAGCACCGCCGAGGTCGCTGCGGCGACCGGGGCGACGAGCCGTGGGTCGAAGGCGTCGATGCCGGCGAGCTGCGACCACTGTCTCGCGAGCACGATCGGACCGAGGATCAGGTGCACCACGAGGACCGTCGCCCCCATGTGGTCGATCGAGTCGCGCACGGCCCCGGCGGACCGCAACTGCCGCAGCCCCGCCTCGACGAGCTGGGCGAACTGCCCGAAGAACTGCTGCCCCGCGGCGGAGTCGGACACGAGCCGCCGCCCGATGTAGCCCCGCAGGACGGGCTGGTCGCTCAACGCATCCGTGATGGCGTCCTGCACGCCGGCGATCGGCCGGGCGTCGCCGTCGGGGCGCTCCCCGGCCGCGGCCATCGCGCCGGCGAGGATCTCCGAGCAGAGCCCGAGGGCATACGCGTCGACCTGCTCGATGAGGCCGTCCTTGCTGCCGAAGTGGTGCGTGACGAGCCCGGCCGTCACCTGCGCACGCTCGGCCAGCAGGCGGACCGAGACCGCCTCGACGCCGCGCTCGGCGAAGAGTTCGTAGGCGGCGGCGAGCAGGCGCGACCGGCCGTCGACATCAGGGACAGGGGTGCCCATCGCCGCCACCCTACCCATCGGATGCGCCGCGTATCGCTCGTACAACGGCGCTGACGCCGGGGCGCCAAGCGCCCACGGGGCCGGTGACCGGAAGCGTCCGCCCATGTGTCCATACGCACCGGAACTGGCATTCCGTTTGCGATATGGTTGCTTGCAGCAATCAATTTCTTCCGCCATGACCACGCAGCCCGCCACCCAACCCCAACCGCTCGCCGAGCACCTGATCCGCCAGCTCTACGGCCTCGGTCACGTGCGCCGTGAGCTCGCGAAGGCGTCCACGCAGGCCGCCACGCCGTGCTTCGGCGCGCTCGCCTCGCTCTATCGCCTCGGCCCGAGCCGGGTGAGCGCCGTCGCCAACGCGCTCCAGGTCGACCTCTCGGTCGCCAGCCGGCAGGTCGCCCACCTGGTGGAGGTCGGCCACGTCGACCGCCTGAAGGACCCGGACGACGGCCGCGCCCACCTGCTGCAGCTCACCGACGCCGGCCTCGAGGCCCTCGGCGCGGCACACCGCGAGATGGTCGCCGTGCTCGCCGAGGCGCTCGGCGACTGGCAGCCCGAGGAGGTCGCCGCGCTCAGCGCCGGCCTGGAGCGCCTCGCCCACAGTTTCGACCCGTCCCGCACGACCCAGGAGATCGCCCGATGAGATCCGCGACCGCACCCACCGCCCAGCCGTCCCTCCCACCCGCGGGCGGCGACTCCACCATGAGCCACCGCCAGATCCTGGAGGCGATGTCCGGGCTGATGCTCGGCATGTTCGTGGCGATCCTGTCGAGCACGGTCGTGTCGACGTCGCTGCCGACGATCATCGCCGACCTCCATGGCAGTCAGTCGGCCTACACCTGGGTCGTCACCTCCACCCTGCTCGCGCTCACGGTGAGCACCCCGATCTGGGGCAAGCTCGCCGACCTCTACAGCCGCAAGACGCTCGTGCAGACCGGCCTCGCGATCTACACGCTCGGCTCGATCTTCGCGGGCCTGTCGCAGTCGACCGGCGAGCTGATCTTCTTCCGCGTGATCCAGGGCCTCGGCGTCGGTGGCCTCACCGCCCTCGTCCAGGTCGTCCTCTCCGACCTCGTCTCCCCGCGTGAGCGCGGCCGCTACTCCGGCTATCTCGGCGCGGTCTTCGGCGTCGGCACGGTCGCCGGCCCGCTGCTCGGCGGCGTCGTCACGGACGCCTTCTCGTGGCGCGCGTGCTTCTACGTCGGCGTGCCGTTCTCGATCGCGGCGCTCATCCTGCTGCAGCGCACCCTCAAGCTCCCGAAGCGCGAGCGCGGCGAGGTCCACATGGACTTCATCGGCGCCCTCCTGATCGCGGGCTCCGTGTCATCGCTGCTGATCTGGGTCTCGCTCGCGAGCCACCAGTTCGCGTGGATTTCCTGGCAGACCGCCGTCCTCGTGCCGCTCGGCATCCTGCTCGCGGTCGCCGCGGTGGTCCAGGAGCGTCACGCCCGCCAGCCGCTCATCCCGACCCACCTCTTCGGTGAGCGCACCGTCGTGCTCAGCGTGATCGCCTCGATCGCCGTCGGCATCGCGATGTTCGGGTCGACCGTCTTCCTGAGCCAGTACCTCCAGCTCGCCCGCGGCAAGACCCCGACCGAGTCCGGCCTGCTGTCGATCCCGATGGTGATCGGCCTGTTCCTCGCCTCGACGATCATCGGTCGTCGGGTCTCCTCGACCGGCCGCTACAAGAAGTGGATGATGACCGGCGCGGCGCTGCTGACGCTCGGCCTCGCCCTCATGGGCACGCTCGACGAGACCACCAGCCTCCCTGAGCTCGGGGTCTTCATGGCGATCATCGGCGCCGGCCTCGGCATGGTGATGCAGAACCTCGTCCTGATCGTCCAGAACGCCGTTCCGCAGCACGACATGGGCTCGGGCTCCTCGCTCGTCGCGTTCTTCCGCAGCCTCGGTGGCGCCACCGGCGTCTCCGTCCTCGGTGCGGTCCTCGCCTCGCGCACCTCGTCGACCATCGCCGACGGCTTCCAGCACGCCGGCGTCGCCACCAGCGGTACCACGTCGTCACTCGACTCGGGCTCCGTCCCGGACCTCTCGAGCCTGTCGGCGGGCGCCCGCGGGATCGTCGAACACGCCTACGGCGTGGGCGTCGGCGAGGTCTTCCTGATCGCCGCGCCGCTCGCGGCCATCGCGTTCGTCGCGATCGCCCTGCTGAAGGAGAAGCCGCTCGGCACGAAGAGCGGCATCGAGATCGTCAGCGGCGGCATCGAGGGCGAGATCGACCTCGAACTCGACGCCACGGGCGACACCGACCGCTCGCGGACCGGCGAGCCGGCCGGGGCCACCGCCTGATGCGCCGCCCGCGCGGGCTACCGGCTCGCGCGGGCCAGGCGATCCGCCAGGACCGCCATCTGCGTCACGAGGCGCGCCCGCTGCTGGACACCCTCGATCGGCGGGCCGTTCTCGGCCTCGCGCTGCATCGCGGTGAGGGTCACCACCAGCCGCTCCGGCGAGATCCAGTCGGCCCACGGCGAGGATCGGTACTCCTGGCTCGTGAGCGCGTCGAAGGCGCCGTCGAGCGGAGAACGCCTCGCCGTCCGCTGACGGTCGCCGACCTCCGCGATCCACGCGAGATGCTCGGCGAAGGTCGCGACCTCGGCCACGCCGGAGACCGGCCCGTGGCCCGGCACCACGACCGTCGGCTTCAGCGCCAGGATCGTCGCGAGCGCGGCCTGCCAGTTCGAGAGCGGCCCGACCCACATGATCGGGCTCACGCCCACGAACAGCACGTCCGCGGCGAACACGACCCGGTCGGCCGGCAGGTGCAGGATCGCGTCGCCGTGGCTGTGGGTCGGCCCGACCTCGATCAGCGTCAGCGCGCGGCCACCGACCGTGAGGTCGAGCTCTCCCGAGAAGGTCTCGGTCGGCCAGGTGAGGCGCACGCCGCCGAAGTCGAAGCCCCTGCCCATCGCCGCCAGATACCGCAGCAGCAGGTGGGGACCGTTCACGGTGCGCAGCGGCCCGGGCAACCGCACGAGCGGGGCGCGGCCGATGCGGCTCGCCGCGGCGACGAGCAGGCCCAGGCGCTGCGGATCCTCGTGGTCGAAGTGGGCGTTGCACGCGTCCGTGGCGATGATGCGCTCGGCACCGACGACCGCGTTGCCCCAGGTGTGGTCGCCATCCGGGTGGGAGTTGACGAGCGTGCCGATGCGGTGCCGGTCCAGCGGGGCCTCCTGGAGCATGTGCGTGGTGGAGGGCTCGTCCCACTGGGCGTCGAAGAGCAGGGCCTCGTCGGAGGCGTCCGTGGCGAGCACGAGGCCGGCGTTCGACTGGCCCCAGCCGCCCGGCGGGTAGATCCATGCGTGGACGCCCGTGGCGACCTCCTGCCAGCGCTGCTCCCCCTGCGACATGGCCGCAGATTGGCAGATGCGACAGCGGTCCGCGCGGGAGCGCGCCCGGACCGTAAGCCCTGCATAAGGACTGGCGCCATCGGCGCCCTAGGGTGAAGGCCGTGGCCGCCGCCGAACACGAGGAATTCGCCGGCGGGTTCGATCCCGCCGCGGTGAAGCGCAGCGCCATCCGGGTGCTGGCGCTGCTCGGCGTCCTCCTGCTCATCGGCCTGCTCACGCCCGGTCTGGGGGAGCTCCGCCACCGCATCGGCGACGCCGAGCCGGGCTGGCTCGTGCTCGCCGTGCTCCTCGAGGCGGCCTCGGCACTCTCGTACGTGGCGATGCTCAAGCCGATCTTCCTGCGCGACCAGTCGTGGTGGGTCGCCCAGCGGCTCGGCTGGTCCGAGCTGGCGATGGGGTCGATCATGCCCACGAGCGGCGTCGCCGGACTCGCCCTCGGCGCGTGGATCTTCAACCGCGTCGGCGCGAACAGCCGCGTCATCGCTCGCCGGTCGATCGCCTTCTACACGATCAAGGGCTCGATCAACTTCGTCGCCGTGGCGGTCGTGGGCATCGTGATGTTCTGTGGCGTAGGGCCGCATTTCACCCCGTGGCTCACGATCTTCCCCGCGATCTGCGCGATCGCGCTGATCATCGCCGTGTCGCAGATCCGGCGGCTCGGTCCCGGGAAGAAGCCGCCGGAGGATGCGCGTCGCGCGCGGCAGGTCCTCTACTCGGGTCGCGGCGAGCTCATCAAGGCCGTCGCCGAGACCGGCGCGATCCTCAAGCGTGGCGAACCCGCCGTGTACCTCGGGACCATCGGCTACTGGTTCTGGGACAACCTCGTGATCTGGGCCACGTTCGCGGCGTTCGGCGAGCATCCGGCGATCACCGTGATCCTCATGGCCTACCTGATCGGCCAGCTCGGCGGCCTCATCCCGGTCCCCGGCGGCATCGGCGGGGTCGACGGCGGCCTCGTCGGCGCGTACGTGGTCTACGGCGTCGCGGCGGGCCCGGCGTTCATCGCCGTCCTCACCTATCGCGTGATCCTGTTCTGGCTCCCGCTGCTCGTCGGCGCCGTCGCCTTCCTCTCGATCCAGAAGCGGGTCAAGAAGATCGAGGAGGAACGGGCCGAGCTCGAGGAGTCCAGTCCGACCGCCGAGGCCGCCTCCCCGGTCGACGCGCCGCTCTCGCACCCACCCGCCTGACGTCGCCGATCTCGCCGCGAGCCCGCGTCGTGGCGAGATCGCCCGCGCGCGACCCCCGCGCCGTAGGCTGGCGCCATGGCGTACCGCTCCGACACGATCATCCAGCTCCCGCAGTTCGGGCTGGTCAACGCCTACCTCGTGCGTGAGGACGACGGCCTCACCCTGATCGACGCGCAGATGCCGCGGGCCACGTCCGCGATCCTCGCGGCGGCGAAGGCCGAGGGTGCATCGATCAAGCGCATCGCCATCACGCACGTCCACCCGGACCACATCGGCAGCGTCGACGCCCTCACGAAGGCACTCCCGGGCGTCGAGTTCATCGTGCCGCGCCGCGACGAGGAACTCCTCACCGGCAAGCAGACGGTGCAGCCCGGCGAGCCCAAGGGCAAGCTCCTGCCCCACACCGTCTCGGTGAAGTCCACGCCCACGCGGCTCGTCGACGACGGCGACCACGTCGGGTCGCTGCAGGTCGTCGCGACGCCCGGCCATTCGCCGGGGCACGTCACCTACTTCGACCCGCGCAGCCGCACCGCGTTCTGCGGCGACGTCTTCTCCACGGTCGGCGGCGTCGCCACCACCGCTGGGCCCTACCTCCGCTTCCCGCTGCCGGGGTTCTTCACCTGGCACCGCCCGACCGAACTCGCCTCGGCACGGCGGGTCGCGGAGCTCGATCCGGCCGTCCTCGGCCCGGGCCACGGCCGCGTCGTCACCGATCCGGCCGCGGCGATCGCCGCCGCGATCGCGCGCTCGAGCTAGCGTCGCCGCGGCACGGACCGTCGCGGCACCACGACCGGCCGACGCCGCACGCGCGACGGGTCAGGCGACGCTGAGCGCCGTCAGCGCGTAGCCGTCGCGCCCGGCCTTCTTCGCGCGGTACATCGCACGGTCGGCCTCCTCGAGCACCTGGTCGGGTGCGAGGCCTGGCCGGGCCGCGAGGACCGCCACGCCGACGCTGAGCGTGATGACGGCGTCGTCCGGGGCGCCGGGCGCCCGCACGGACATCCGCGTGTCGGCGACGAGTCGCTGCGCTACCGCCTCGGCGGCGGCCGCGTCGGCCTCGGGCAGGAGGATCGCGAACTCGTCACCGCCGAGCCGCGCGACGATGTCGCCGGCCCGCACGGACCGCTCGATCACCGCGCCGACCTCGACGATCACGTGATCGCCCGAGGCGTGGCCGTAGCTGTCGTTGATCGTCTTGAAG
>JAVHXX010000188.1 GCA_031119595.1 Patulibacter sp.
GCGCCTCCCGCCTCCCGGGGGCACTCGCAATCCACGTGCCGTGGTGGCACGGCTGCGGGATGGGGCCGCGCGAAGGGACGAACTCGTGTCGCCTTCGTCTGGCTGGCAGCGGGTCGGGCCCGGCGGGTATCCGTGCGTGGGTTGGGCCTTCGGCCCGGAACGGCCGCCGGCCGCCGCACCCCTCACGGGGCACGGCGGCCGGTGTGGTCGCTTCGGGGCCGCGATGTTGTCCCAGCCGGCCCCGGAGGTCGGGGTGCCCTAGACGACCGCGGCGTCCACGAGGAGGGCGTCCGGGGACGGCTGCGCGCAGGTCGCCGAGACCGAGCCGGTGGTGCCACCGAAGGTCAGGGTGCCGGCGGCGCTGCCGAGCCCGACGACCACGGCGCTGGAGCCGGAGGTCGGCGTGAACGGACCTGCACTGAGGGTGCCCGTCTGCGGGAGCGGGATGATCACCTTCTGGCCGGAGACCAGCGGCGTCGTCGGGATCGTGATGCCCGCGGCGGGGATCACGTTCTTGTTGTCCGGGCTCCCGCCCTGGACCCTGAGCGTGAGCGACGTGACCTTGCCGCCGATGCTCGTCTTGCCCTGGGCGATGAACTGGTCGACGGTCGCGGCCGGGATGATCAGCGCTCCCGAGGCGTTCGAGAACGGCAGGTTGCCGCCCTTCGGCACCGTCAGCGGGATGTCCGCGGAGACCGCGATGCCGACGTTGAACGGCGAGCCGCCGATGGTGCAGGTGTACGGCGCGTTCACGATGCCGACGAGCTGGTTGCTCGCGGCCGGGTGAAAGTTCAGCGGCTGGTTCTGGAAGTTCACCGTGCTGCTGTTCGGAGCGCCGCCGACCGAGATCGACAGCAGCGAGGCGCCGCCGCCGGCCGAGGCCGCGGCCTTGCAGTTCGCGATGACCTGCAGGTTGAGGCCCCACGGGGACCGCAGCTGCACCTTGGCCTGGGCCGACACGAACTTCAGCTGCGTCACGCCGCTCTGCGGAGCCTTGTACGGGCCGATGTTGAACGTGCCGGTCTTCGGCAGACCGACGGTGATCGGCTTGCCGCCGACGATCGGCACGTTGTCGGCGACCAGCGGCTGCAGGTCGGCGACGTTGATGGTGTCCGGGGTCGAGCCGGTCGCCTGGATGTTGAGCTGGGTCACCGTGGCATCGGCGCGGTTGACGGCGACGAGGCCGCCGAGCGTCGACAGCCAGCTCGGGAGCGTGAGGGCGCCGGAGCCCTGCGAGAGGTAGAACGGCTGGCCCGGGGCGAGCTGCACCGGGGCGATGCCCTGGATGTCGACGGAGCCGTTGAGGTTGAGGACGGTGAAGCCGTTGAGCAACGGGACGTTGATCTGGCAGGTGATCGGCAGCGTGAAGCGGCCGGTGTCGGCGCCGATGTCCGGGACGTCGGCCGGGGCGATGGCCATGGCGCTCACGGGACTGGCAAGGGCGATCAGCGTGCCGGCGGCAGCCAGCAGCGATCCCCGCCGCCGGGGGCGACTGAAGGGACGGAACATGAGACTCCTCGAACGAGGGGGACAGGACAGGACCTGCGTCGGGCAGGCCTGGCAAATACGATTACCACCCGTTCGACCTACCCTCAACGGCCTCTTGTGGAGGCCGTCTTCGGTAACTCTGAACACCGCTTCAACGGCGGCGCGGAGCTCCGCGCCAGCTCTGCGTCGGTGAACCTGATTTCACCGACTCCGGAACCGGCAAGCCCTGTCGGCACGGGTGCTCAGCCCCTCGGGTCGGGCTGCATCCCGGCCGTGAGCACGCGCTTGGCCAGGTCGAGCGCGCGCCGTGCGCGGTCCGCGTCGATCGCGAGCGAGTCGGGACGGAGCATGAGTGCGGCGACGCCGCTCCAGGCGCCCCAGAGGAAGGTCATCGCGTCCTCGAGCGGCTCCTGTCGGAGCTCGCCGATGTCCATCGCCTGCTGCAGGTCGGCGGCGATCGACAGGATGATCCGGCCGAGCCGTTCGGTGATCAGGCGCTCGGCCTCGTTGATCACGCGCTGGTCGCCGGGCTCGACGGGCCGCATCGCGACGAAGCGGAAGCCGACCGGATGTTCGAGGGCGAATTGCAGGTACGCGTCGCCGACGCCGAACACGCGCTGCAGGGGCGATTCGGCCTCCTGCGCCTTCTCGATGAGGCGGTCGTTGAGGTCCATCGCCTCACTCGTGATGACGAGCTGGAGGCGCTCCTTGCTGCCGAAATGCACGTACACCGATCCGACCGACACGTCGGCCGCATCGGCGATCTGCTCGATGGTGGTCCGCTCGAAGCCGTGCTCGGCGAACAGCTGCGAGGCGGCGTCGGTGATCGCCGCTCGCGTGCGGGCCTTGCGGCCGTCGGGCTTCTGCGTGCGCTTCGTGTCCATGGGGGCTTCGGGCATCTCTCTCCACGGATCGCCGGCGGTGGGCCGATCGGGGGAAGAGACGATTACCACTCGCTCGTGCGCCGTCAACGGCGCCGGACGACAATCCTTGGAGTCCACCTCCGGTAACAACGGGTTCCCCTCGTGTTCGCGTACATTCACCCGGCGCACCTAGGCTGTGTGACATGGCGCGGTGGCGGCGATGGCTCGACCGATACGAGACCGCCGGCCTGCTGGTCGGCCTCCTCGCGTTCCTCGGCCTGGGCGCGCTCGAGGACTTCGGCACGAGCGCCGGCGGTGAGGCGTGGATCTTCTCCGCCTGCGTCGGCGTGGGTGCGGCGTACCTCGCGGCGACCGCTCTGCGGCTGCGCAGCGGCGTCGAGATCGTCCCGCGGGAGCGTGTCGAGGTCACGCCCCGCTCGTACGCGTTCACCGTCGCGGCGACGGTCGGCGCGGCCGGCATCGTCTGGGGGATCGCCGTCGGCCCGGGGTGGCTCGCCGGGCTCGCCTTCGTGGTGTTCGCGGTCGGCTGGGCCGGCCGCACGCGACTCCGGTTCGACCAGATCCGGCGGCGCGAGCCCGACGGCACCTAGGTCGGGTCGCGGCTACGCGCCGCCGGTGAGCGCGAGCGTGAGCGTCGGCAGGTCGAGCGGTGCGCCGCCGTCGATGAGGCGCAGGACGGCGTCGGTGTCGAGGTGCCCGCCGATCATGTCGCCGAGGGCGTCAAGCTGGGTCTCGCGCTCGGCCTGGAAGTTCGTCGCGGGGGCGGGTTCGAAGTCGATCTCGCGGCGGACGGCCGCCCAGCGGAGCAGGGCGCGGCGGGCGTCGTCGTGTTCGAGCAGGCCGTGCCAGGACGTCCCGATGGTGCTGCCGACGACGCAGCCCTCGAGGTCGCCGCCGTCGTCGGTGGTGATGAGCGGCGCGCCGCCGTGGGGCCGTGGGCGACCGTGGCGGATCTCGTAGCCGCCGACGTCGCTGCTGAGCAGCGCGCTGTGGCCCGTGACCGTGCGGAGCACCTTCGACGGGTGGAAGGTGGTCGAGACCGGCAGGATGCCGAGCCCCGGGACCTCGCCCGCGCTCGACTCGACGTCATCGAGGATCGACTCGCCGAGGAGCTGGTACCCGCCGCAGATCCCGAGGATCGGGTCGCCGCGGCGGCTGCGCTCCACGAGGGCGTCGGCGATGCCCGCCTCGCGCAGGCGCGCGAGGTCCTCGACGGTGGCCTTCGTGCCCGGGATCACGACGAGGTCGGCCCGCTCCAGATCGACGACGGATCGGGTGAAGCGCACCCGCACCCCGGGCTCGCTGGCGAGCGCGTCGAGGTCGGTGAAGTTGCTCATCCACCGCAGGCGCACGACGGCGACGTCGAGGGTGCCCGAAGCGCCAGCGCGGTCCGGACGGGGTCGTTCGATCGCGAGCGAGTCCTCGGCGTCGAGGAAGAGGTTCTCGAGGTACGGCAGGACGCCGTGGACGGGGCGGCCCGTGAGATCGCGGATCATCTCGAGGCCCGGCGCGAGGACGCCGAGGTCGCCACGGAACTTGTTGATGACGTAGCCCGCCAGATGGGCCTGGTCCTCCGCGTCGAGCGCCGCGACGGTGCCGAGCAGCGACGCGAACACGCCGCCACGGTCGATGTCGCCGACGAGCAGCACGGGCAGGCCGGCGGCCCGCGCGAGGCCCATGTTCACGAGGTCGGCGGCGCGCAGGTTGATCTCGGCGGGACTGCCGGCGCCCTCGCAGATGACGATGTCGAAGCGGGCCTGGAGCTGGGCGAGGGCCTCGCTCACGATCGGCCGGAGTTCGTCCTTGAGCTCTTGGTAGGAACGGGCGTTGACGTCTGCGTAGGGCTTGCCCATCACGATGACCTGGCTGTGGCGGTCGCCGGAGGGCTTGATGAGGATCGGGTTCATCGCGACCTCGGGCTCGATGCCGGCGGCGGCCGCCTGCATCGCCTGCGCGCGCCCGATCTCGAAGCCGCCACGCGCGACCATCGAGTTCAGCGCCATGTTCTGCGCCTTGAACGGCGCCACGGAGATGCCCTCGCGCATGAGCCAGCGGCACAGTCCCGCGACGACGAGCGACTTGCCGGCGTCGCTGTGGGTGCCGGCGACGAGCAGTGCGCCGGTCGGGTGCTTGGGCGCGGCGGCGCGCCCGAGGAGCGGGCTCACGCGGTCGGTCCGGACGGGGCGGCGACGACCGGCGCGGCGGCGCGCGCGAACCGCCGGGTGCTCGCGGCGAGCGCTCCGGCCCGCAGGGCGAGGGCGCTGACGACGGTGAGCGCGGTGACGGCCTGCGACAGACGCACCGACGCTCGCAGGGCGCGCGGGTCCGGGTCGCGGCCGTCGCCGAGCGTCGGGCGTTCCTCGAGCCGCGGCCCGTAGTGGAGCGGGCCGCCGAGCTGCACGCCGAGGGCGCCGGCGAACGCCGCCTCCATCTGGCCGGCGTTCGGGCTGGGATGTGCCGAGCCGTCGGCCAGGAGCGTGCGTGCCGCGTCGGCGCGGCGGCCGCCGACCACCGGCGCGGCGAGCACGGCGAGCCACGCGCCGAGCCGTGAGGGCACGTACCCGAGGAGGTCGTCGAAGCGGGCGGACGCCCACCCGAAGCGCTCGTACCGCTCGGAGTGGTGGCCGACCATCGCGTCGAGCGTGTTCGCGGCGCGGAATCCCGCGGCGCCGGCGGGGCCGAGCAGTGCGCCGTAGAAGAGGGCGCCGACGACGGCGTCGGAGGTGTTCTCGGCGACGGACTCGGTGCCCGCGCGCGCGAGCTCGCTGGCGGAGAGGGCGCTCGGGTCGCGGCCGGCGAGCGACGGCAGCAGGGCGCGGGCGCCGTCGATGTCTCCGGACTCGAGCAGCTCGGCGAGGCGATCCGCGACCCTCCACAGCGAACGGCCGCCGAGCGTCGACCAGACGACGGCGGCGCCGAGGGCGGCCCGGGTCGCCGGATGGTGGCGCGCGGTCCGGTCGAGGACGGCGACGATCGCCGTCGTCGCGCCGACCCCGACCGTCGTGAGGGCGGCGCCACGCAGGCGCGTCGGGCGGTACCACCGGTCCTCGGCGAGGAGCACGAGCGTGCCGAACCCAGCGACGGGGTGGCGGCGGGCCGGGTCGCCGAGGGCGAGGTCCGCGCCCGTGCCGAGCAGGAGGGCGGCGGCGGTCACGCGGGGCCCGGGCCGTCGGCGAGTTCGCCGGCTGCGGCGTTCATCTCGGCGTTGCGCGCGGCGACCTTGTCGCTCACGGGGAGCAAGGGTGCGTTCACGCACGCGACCGACCAGCGGCCGTCGTGGGCGTGGAGCTCCGTGTAACACAGCGGCGTCACGTCGATCTGCCACGTCGCGTCGATCGGCGCGCCGAGGGCGAGGGCGACCGCGGACTTGATCACGCCGCCGCTCGTGATCGCGATGGTGCGGCCGTCACCGTGGCTCTGCTCCGTGAGCCAGCGGTCGACGCGCTGGTGGACCTCGCTGAGCGTCTCGCCGCCGTGCGGGGCAGCGTCGGGGTGGCCGAGCCACAGGCCGACGGCGTCCGGGTCCTCGGCGTGGAGGTCGGCGAGCGAGCGCCCGCGCCACGTGCCGAAGTCGCACTCGTCGAGGGCGTGGTCGACCGCCGCCTCGAGGCCGAGCAGCGCAGCGGTCTCCCGCGCGCGGAGCGCCGGGCCGCACAGCGCGACGCCGCGGCCCGCGGAGCCCGTGAGCGCCATCGTCGCCTCGACGCCCTGGCGGTCGAGCGGCTCGTCGACCGGGAACGCGGCGCCGCGGACGGCGCTCGTCGAGGCGTGTCGAATCAGGATGAGCCGCTTCAAGGTGCCCCCATTCTGGCAGCGCCTCGTCCGGGCGGCGGAATGGCGGTTCCGAAGAAAGCCCCGTGCGTGCTGGCTTGCCCGGTCACGACCATGCCGCCGGATCTGGCATTCACCGTTCGTTTCTGGCGCATTTGGTGAGCTTGCCTCCGGCGCGGAAAGAGCTTTCCGCGCTGTCCACTTCCTCGGATTCCACCGGTTCAGGCCGCTCCGCGAATCCGCCGACTCCGAAGGACGACCATGGCCGCCACCGCAACCGCTCCCACCACCGACCGCCTCACCACCGGATCCACCACGCCCGCCCAGGCCGGCGTGCCGGTCACGGTGTCCGGCGCGGAGATGTCGCGGCTGACGGGTGTCGACCGTGAGCGGCTGCGCACCTGGGAGCGTCGCCACGGGTTCCCCGAGCCCGTGCGTTCCCGCAACGACGTCCGCCGGTACAAGGTCGAGGACGTCCGCCACGTCGCCGCGATCAGCCAGCTCGCCGCCGCCGGTGTGCCACTGCGCGAGGCGATCGACAGCGTGCTCGCGAAGACCGACGAGCCGACCGCCATCACCACGCTCGGCGCCCTCGACCACGCGCCGACGCCGGCGATCGCGGTCAGCGGCCCGACGCCCCTCACCGTCGCCTGGGTGAACGGCACCATGGCCTGCCACGCCGGCGCGCCGCTCGTCGGTGACGACCTCGCCGTCGCACTGCCGTCCCTCGACCAGGCCGCGCGTGAGTCGATCCGCCGGATCCTCGGCAGCACGAGCACCGAGCCCACCGTCATCACCCACACCGACTGGACCGGCGCCTTCCCGGTGCCGCGCCGTTCGATCGCCTGGCGCCTCGAGACCGCGGACGGCTCGCCGATCGCGCTGCTCCTCCAGCTCCCGGAGGCGGCCGTCGCGCCGCCGGTCGTGAGCCCGACGGCCCTCGCCGTGCAGCAGCAGTCGAGCACCTGGTCGACCGCGCTCGCCTCGGCGCGCCGCGCCCTCCAGCTCGACCACGGCCTCGCGAGCGTGCAGCGTTCGGTCGGCGCCCTCGCCACCGGCGCGGGCGCCAGCGACGGGTTCCTCGTGCTCGGCCGCGGTGAGCAGCTGCGCGTCGCCTCGTCGGTGCGCGGCACCGTCACCTCGCGCATCGTCGACCGCTCGGCCTGCTCCGACCTCGTGCGGTCCGTGATCGACGGCGAGGTCGACTGGCTCGGCGCCGCGTCCAAGCGCGCGCTCGGGATCAACCCCAACGCGAGCGCCGTCGTCGTGCCGCTCGTCGCCTCCGGGGAACGCCTCGGCGTGACCGTGCTCCTGTTCCGCGCGGAGCTCGCCCTCGGCGACGCCGCCCGCGACCTGCTGCTCACCTATGGCGCGATGGCCGCGGCCACGCTCCTGCGCGAGCGCGACGCCGCTCCGGTCGCCGCGCCGCTGCGCGCGGCCGCCTGAGCCGTGCCCGATCTGGCGCGGAAGGTTTGGGGAATTGCCCTTCCGCGCCCGGTCATCGCCCGCGTTCTGACGCGCGCACCGCACCCCGGAATGATTTACTGGCCGTGTCCGCTCCTCGAGGGCTGACGGCTCAGGCACACCGGGTGCCCGGGAGGCAGGCGGCTCGCACACGGGCTCGGCGGTCGACCGGTCACGATCCCGGAGGCGGCGGGCCGAATCCCTTGTGAGGAGCCCGGCCGTGCCGCACGCCCCGTCGACCAACCCAGTTCCGCCCGCGGTAACCCGCCCGTGAGCGAATCCATCGAGTTCCTGCCGCCGGGCACGCCCGTCGACCTCGACACCTGCGCCCGCGAGCCGATCCACCTGCCCGGCTCGGTGCAGCCGCACGGCGCACTGCTCGTCGCGCGCGCCTCGGACGGCGTCGTCACGCAGGTGTCCGCGAACGTCGGCGACATCCTCGGCGCCCCGGTCGACGACGTCCTCGGGCGCCCGCTCCGCGAGCTCGTCGGCGAGGATGCCGCGGCACGCTTCACCGGCGAGACCGCCCGCGCCGCCGACCACGGGCCCGTCCGACCGTCGCGCGTGGAACTCGTCGGCCTCCCGTTCGACGCCCACGGCTTCCGTCCCGACGACCGCCTCGTCGCGGTCGAGCTCGAACCGGGCTCGGGCGAGCCGGGCAGCGACCTGACCGCCAT
>JAVHXX010000189.1 GCA_031119595.1 Patulibacter sp.
GTCTCCGCCGCCGACCCGCCGACCCGCCGACCCGCCGACCCGCCGACCCGCCGACCCGCCGACCCGGCGAGCCGCCGCCCCGCCGACCGCCCCCGCGCCCCTCGACCACTGCTCCGAGTCGCCCCGAAGCGCCTCGACACCTGCTGGCCGCCTGCAACCGGACACCCGCTCTCGGCGTCCAGTTCCGCAAGTGGGGCCGATCGGCCTAGGCCGTCTGGCGTCCAGTGCGGCGGTCATCCTGACGCGCCAGATTCGGCGGGCGCATCGGACGCACGGAAGCGCGAACGGCCCCATTTCTCGGGCGTTTTCGGGGGACGGCCGGAGGCGGTTCCCCCGCTACGACACAACGCTCCGCTTTCCTGCAACGGCCTGTGCAGGCGGGGGACAGGGGTGTTGAGGCCATGGCAAACGCTCGTCCACGCCATCACACCGAATTGATCCTCAAGAGTAGTGATGTAACCACCGACAGATTGAAGGAGGGTGCCAGGGATCGGCGCCCGTGAGACCCAAGGAGGGGCACCCCGGACTTCGAGCCGCTCTTCATGGATCTCTTCGACACCACGCAAATCGCCCTCCAGCGCGCCATCGCGGGTACGTCCCTGCGACAGAGCGCCCTCGCTTCGAACCTCGCGAACGCCGACACCCCGGGCTACCAGCGCCAGGACGTCGACTTCCACTCCGCGCTCAAGAGCGCACTCGCGATGCAGGGCAGCTCGCCCGCACAGAGCATGGCCGCGGTCAACGCCGTCCGGCCGAGCATCACCGCCGACAGCACGGCGGCCCTCCGCTACGACGGGTCGAACATCGACGTCGACAAGGAGAACGCCGCCATGGCCGAGAACGGCACCGAGCAGGAGGCGCTCGTCGATGTCTCCAAGGCTCGCCTGACCATCCTTCGCACGGCCCTGGGGGTCTCGCAGTGAGCTTCTTCGGATCCCTCCAGATCTCCGCCACCGGCATGTCGGCCGAGCGGACCCGCATGGACGTCGCGTCCGAGAACCTCGCGAACGCGAACTCGACCAGCGGCCCGAACGGCGCCTACCACCGCAAGGAGGTCGCGCTGCGCAGCACGTCCGGCACCGGTGGCTTCGCCCAGGCGCTCGCGAACGTCGCGAACATCCAGGGCACCGGCGGCATCGGTTCCACGAACTCGAGCATCGGCACCACCGCCGGTGGCGTCGAGGTCGCGGCGATCGTCGACGACAAGACCCCGAACCGCCTGGTCTACGACCCGGGACACCCCGATGCGAACGCGAAGGGATACGTCTCGATGCCGAACGTGAACCCGGTCACCGAGATGACCGACCTCATCAGCTCGTCCCGCGCCTATGAGGCGAACGTCAACGCCATGCAGACGAGCAAGACGATGATCAGCCGCGTCATGGACATCCTCAAGTGAGCGTCGTCCCCGTCGATCCGAGCTTCGCCACCGGCGGAGCGGAATGGAACATCTCGGGCGTCGGCTCGGCCACGGGCAGCAGCTCGCCGGCCGGCGGCTTCGGCCAGATGCTGGGCAACCAGATCCAGAACGTCGCCAACGCGCAGACCGACGCCGCTGGCCAGTCGCAGGCCCTCGCCGACGGCACCGCCACGGACCCGTCCGACGTCGTGATGTCGGTCGAGCGTGCGCAGCTCGAGATGCAGATGGCGACGACCTTCCGCAACAAGGGTGTCGAAGCCATCCAAGAGATCATGCGGACGCAGGTCTAACCCGTGAACATCCAGGCAATCTTCAGGGAGATGACCCCGCGGGCCCGCATCGGGCTCGCCGCGGCCGTCCTCGGCGTCGTCGCGGTCAGCTTCTTCCTGCTCAAGATGGCGACCGCCCCGAGCTACCAGACGATCATGACCGGCATGTCGGGGACGACGCCGGGCAGCGGACGCGTGCAGCTTCCCGGCTTCGTGGCGTGAGCTACGAGCTGCAGAACGCCGGCACCGCCCTGGCGGTCAAGAGCGCGGATCTCGGCTCGGCCAAGGTCGCCCTCGCGACGGCGGGCGTCAACACCGGCGCCGGCACGAAGCCCGGCATGGAGCTCCTCGACAACCAGAAGCTCGGCGCCTCCGACTTCCAGCAGCAGGTCACCTACCAGCGCGCGCTCGAGGGTGAGATCGCGAACACGATCAGCCAGATCGACGGCGTCGACGGTGCCGACGTGCAGCTCACGCTCCCCGAGGACAAGCTCTTCTCCGACGACTCGACGCCCGCCACCGCGGCCGTCCTGCTCTCCGGCGGCACCAGCCTCGACCCGAGCGCGGTGCGCGGCATCGCCAGCCTCGTCTCCTCCAGCGTGACCGGCCTCTCGACCGACAAGGTGACCATCACCGACGGCAACGGCGAGCTCCTGTGGCCCACGGCCGACAGCGGCACCGGTGGCTCCGCGAACGCGAAGGCCGCGGCGGAAGCCCGGTACGACGCGAGCATCGAGTCGAGCGTCAACGCGATGCTCAACCGCACGCTCGGCCCGAACAAGGCCAGCGTGCAGGTCTCGACCGACCTCAACATGAACGAGGCCAACACCGAGCAGCTCGCCTACGCCGCGAAGGGCACGCCCCTGCAGCAGAGCGTCGACGACGAGACCCTCGCCGGCACCACGCCCGGTGGCGGCACGAGCGGCACCGCGGCCAACATCGCGGGCTCGACCGCGGCGGGCGCCGGCAACGGCAGCAACTACCAGCACAAGACCACGACGAGCACCTTCGGCGTCGGCAAGACCGTGACGAAGACGAAGGTCGCCCCGGGCGCGGTCAACAAGATGCAGGTCGCCCTGATCATGGACACATCGATCCCGGCGGCCACCCAGGCGAGCCTCACCAAGATGGTCAGCGCGGCAGCCGGTCTGAACACGGCCCGCGGCGACACGATCACGCCGACGGCGCTCAAGTTCGCGACCACGACGGTGGCGAAGAAGTCGCCGCTCCCGATCACGCCAACCGGCATCATCGGGATGCTCAAGTACATCCTCGCGGGCCTCGCCGCCCTGGTGTTCCTCGTGCTCGCCAGCCGCGCCCTGCGCCGCCGTGAGTCGAGCGAGCTCGGCGAGCCGAAGTGGCTCTCCGAGATCGAGTCGCCGCGGCCGCTGTCCGAGCTCGTCGCCTCGCTCGAAGGCGGCGGTGCCCTCGGCGCCGGCGCGACCGGCGAGATGGGCGCCCTCGGGGCCGGCGAAGCCGCCAACCCGCGTGAGCAGCTCGCGGCCGTCGCCGCCCAGGATCCGGAGCGCCTCGCCCGCCAGCTGCGCCAGTGGATGACGGAGAGTGACGCGTGACCCAGCCGCTGTCCGTCGTACCCGGCATGGAAATGCCCGGCTCCGGCCTCCAGGCGGTCGCCGCCGCGGCCGGCAACGCCGGTGGCCAGGGCCTGACGAAGGCCGCCATGGCCCTCATCGCCCTCGGTACCGAAGCCGCCGCCGAGGTCCTCAAGCATCTGCCCGAGGACCAGGCCGAGCGCCTCTCCGCGGAGATGGCCACGCTCGACACGATCGACCCGGACATGCTCGACGCGGTGTCCGCCGACCTCGTCGCGGACGTCGGCCCGGCCGACCAGATCCGCGGTGGCATCACCTTCACCCGCGACGTGCTCGTGCGCGTGGTGGGGGAGGAGCGCGCCGACGAGCTCATCGCCCGCTTCATGGGCGCCGAGTCCAAACCGCTCGACTTCATGCGGCTCATGTCCGCACAGGAGATCGGCGCGCTGCTCGAGGGTGAGTCGCCGCAGACGATCGCGCTCGTCACCGTGAACGTGAAGGCGTCGATGTCGGGCCAGGTGCTCGACATGCTCGAGCCCAAGCTCCAGGCCGAGGTCGCGCACCGCGTCGCCACCCTCGGGCCGGTCGAGCCGCGCCTGATGATGGACATCGACCGGGGCCTGCGCGAGAAGCATGCCGCCGGCGTGCAGACGAGCGACGGCGAGGAGGCCGCGTCGGGCGTCGAGGTGCTCGCCGCGATCCTCCAGGGCGCCGGCCGCGCCACCGAGCGCCAGGTGCTCGGCGGCCTCACCGAGGTCGACGAGGAGCTCGCCCAGGCCGTCCGCGACCGCATGTTCACCTTCGAGGACGTGCCGAAACTCAGCGACAAGGACCTCCAGATGGTCCTTCGCGACGTCGACCAGAAGGACCTCGTCATCGCCCTGCGCGGCGCACCGGACGAGCTCATGGAACGCGTCATCTCGAACATGTCACAGCGTGCGGGCGAGACCCTGCGCGAGGAGATCGGCATGCAGCAGCCGATGAAGCGTGCCGTCGTCGAAGAGGCCCAGACCGCGGTCGTCTCCGCGATCCGCGCGCTCGACGAGGCCGGATCGATCACCCTGCCCGGCGGTCCGCCTGCCGGCCCCGGTGAGGAAGTGGAGGAGCTCCTGTGAGCAACCGATTCCAGCTCCCGACCCTCGAACCGCTGCGTCCCGTCGAGACGCTGTCGCCCGAGAACGAGCGTGCGCTCCAAGACCGCGAGCGCGCCGCCGCACGGGCCGAGGGCTACGCCGAGGGCAAGGCTGAAGCTCAGGCTGAGGTCTATGAAGCGATGGCGAACGCCGTCGCCGCGCTGCAGCACGCCGCCGTCGAGCTCAGCGAGCGCCGCGACGCGCTCTGCGCCGCCGTCGAGCCGGCCGCGATCTCCCTTGCCCTCCAAGGCGCGGAGCAGGTCGTCGGTGCCGCGCTCGAGGTACAACCCGACCTCATCCAGCACGCCGCGCGCGGCGCGCTCCGCCGGCTCGTCGACCGCGAGAAGGTCACGATCCTCGTCAATCCCGACGACCTCGAGACCATGCGCGAGGTGTCGGTCGAACTCGCCGAGCAGCTCGGCGGCATCGAGTCCCTCGAGGTGCAGGCCGAGCGCCGTGTCGCACCCGGCGGCGTGATCGTGCAGACCCCGGTCGGTGACGTCGACGCCCGCGTCGACACCCGCCTCGCCCAGCTCGGAGACGTCGTCCGCGATGCCCTCGCTCGCTGAGCCGACCCCCGCACCCGCCGCGGACGAGATCATCGCCCGCTTCCAGGAGGCCCAGGGCGTCGTCTCGCGTGCCGACCTGCACCGCCCGCGCGGCCGCATCGTCGACCTCATCGGCCTGATCGTCGAAGCCACGGGTCTCAACGCCGAGGTCGGCGAGCTCTGCGAGCTCGAATCGGGCCGCCACGGTGCGCCCGTGCCTGCCGAGGTCGTCGGATTCCGCTCCGGCCGCACCCTCCTCATGCCGCTCGCCGAGCTGCGCGGCATCGGCCCCGGCCACGTCGTCACCCCGACCGGCCATCACCTCGACGTCGCCTGCTCGGACGAACTCCTCGGCACCGTCGTCGACGGGCTCGGCAAGCCGATCGACGGCATGGCGCCGCCCATCGCGAAGCGCCGCCCGATCGAGTCCGCGCCGCCGAACGCCATGACGCGCAAGCGCATCCACGACCGCATCACCCTCGGCGTCCGCGCGCTCGACACCCTCATCCCGTGCGGCGAGGGTCAGCGCCTCGGCATCTTCGCCGGCTCCGGCGTCGGCAAGTCCTCGCTCATGGGCATGATCGCCCGCTCCACCACCGCCGACGTGAACGTCCTCTGCCTCGTCGGCGAACGTGGCCGTGAGGTCCGCGAGTTCATCGAGCGCGACCTCGGCGACGCGATCCACCGCTCCGTCGTGGTCGTCGCCACCGGCGACCAACCCGCGCTCGTGCGCATCAAGGCCGCGCTCACCGCGACGGCGATCGCCGAACACTTCCGCGACCAGGGCAAGAACGTCGTCCTGATGATGGACTCGGTCACGCGCTTCGCGATGGCCCAGCGCGAGGTCGGCCTCGCGATCGGCGAGCCGCCGGCGACCCGCGGCTACACGCCGTCGGTGTTCGCGATGCTCCCGTAACTGCTCGAGCGCTCGGGCACCAGCGACGTCGGCTCGATCACGGGCCTGTACACGGTGCTCGTCGACGGCGACGACATGAACGAGCCGATCGCCGACGCGGTCCGTTCGATCCTGGACGGGCACATCGTCCTCACCCGCGAGCTCGCCCACACGGGGCACTACCCGGCGGTCGACGTGCTCCAGTCCGTGAGCCGCCTCGTGAGCGAGATCGCGCCCGAGCCGGTCCGCGAGGCCGGGACCCGCGTCCGTGAACTGCTCGCCGCCTACCGTGACCAGCGCGACCTCATCGCGATCGGCGCCTACGAGCACGGCAGCAACCCCGTCGTCGACCGCGCGATCGCGATGAAGGACGACATCGACCGCTTCCTGAAGCAGCGCGCGACCGAGCCGAGTGGCCTCCATGACGCCGACGCCGCGCTGCTCGCGCTCGTCGAGAACGACCCCGGCTACGACCCGTACGTGTCGGCGCCCGGCCAGCCGATCACGGATGCCGACGTCGTCGGCGACGACGCGTGGCCGCCGCCGGAGATGGCGCCCGGCCCGTCCGCGATCCCGAGTCTCGACATCGGAGGTGGTTACTGATGCCCCGCGATTTCAAGTTCCGGCTCGAGCCCGTGCTCGAACTCCGTGAGAAGGACGAGGAGCACGCCAAGGAGCAGCTCGCCATCACGATGCGCGTGCGCACGCAGAGCCGCGAGATGCTCGAGGCCGCCCGCGGTCTGATGGACAAGGCCGCCGACGCCGAGCGCGAGGCGAAGGCCAAGCCCACGACGGCCCGAGACCTCATGGCCCAGCAGCTGTGGCGGGAGCGCCTCGAGCGCTACAAGGTCCGCGCCGACGTGCAGCTCGAGGAGGCCGAGACCGAGGTCGTCCTGAGCCGCAACGCGCTCATCGACGCCCACCAGCGCCGTGCCGCGATCGAGAAGCTCAAGGACATCAAGCGCGCCCAGCATTCGGCGAAGGTCGAGCACATGGAGGCCGCGGAGGCCGACGAGACCGCGCTCCGCCAGCACCACGCCCGCCACCGCGCGGCCGCCCGGAGGAAGCAGGCATGAGCCTCGACTCCGCCGCGGCGGTCGGAGGCGACATCGCCTCGCGCATCGCACAGATCCAGCAGATGGCCCAGCAGCTGGGCCTCGACACCGGCGCGTCGTCGACCGGGTTCCAATCGGCCCTCGACTCCGCCTCGAGCACGTCGGGCGCCACCAACGTGTCGTCGGTGTCGACGCCCGTGAGCGGCACGCCGTACGCATCCGAGATCAACGCCGCCGCCCAGAAGTACGGGATCGACCCGTCGCTGCTCGCCGGCCTGGTCAAGCAGGAGTCCGGGTTCAACCCGAACGCGACGAGCGCGGTGGGGGCGAAGGGCCTCACGCAGCTCATGCCCGCCACGGCGAAGTCGCTCGGCGTCACCGATCCGACGGACCCGGCGCAGTCCCTCGACGGCGGCGCCCACTACCTCAAGGAGCAGCTCGACCGCTTCGGCGGCGATGTCACCAAGGCGGTCGCGGCGTACAACGCGGGCCCGGGCGCGGTGCAGCGTTACGGCGGCGTGCCGCCCTACGCCGAGACCCAGAACTACGTGAAGAACGTGCTCGCCAACCGCGACGCCTATGCGAAGACGGCGGCTGCGAACGGCACCCTCTCGACCACCGCCACCACGGGGACCGCCGCAGCCGGCTCGACCGCCGCCACGGTGAGCGCGCTCTCGAACCTCACGGGCGTGAGCAGCACGGGCGGGGTGACCACGTCGTCGATGACGAACCCCTACTCGAGCTCGCTCTCGGCGCTCTCCACCGACGATTCCGACAACTCATCCAACCTCTCACTCAGTTCCTCGTCCAGTTCGACGGGATCGGGCACAAGTTCTTCCCTCGGGTATCCGACGACATAAGCAAGATGGCTATCTCCACGCTCCCCACCGGCAAAGCGGCCGGCCCGGCGCCGAGCGGTCCACCGGCTGCAAGGGCCGGCGCACCACCCGGATTCATCGCCGCGCTCGACACCGCAGCACAGACCTGGACCGCACCTGCGGAAGGTCATACCGACAACGCAAGGCCGCGCACCGACGCCGCGGCCGACCGGGCACAGGCGACGACGCCGGCCCAGACCCCGAAGGCCGGCGACGACGCCGCGTCGACGGATGCGACCCCGACCGACGCTGCGGACCAGCAGGCCGCCAGCGACCAGGCGCATGCGAAGGCCAAGGCCGACGCTGCCGCGAAGACCGACGACGACGCTTCCGCCACGGACACGGCGGTGTCCGACGCGCCCGTCGCCCCGGACACCGCCATGCTCGCGATGCTCGGCATGCTGCCGGCCGCCGCGGCCAAGGCATCCGCCATGGCCCCGGCCGCCACGGCGCCCGCCGCGACGATCGTGCCCGCCGCGACGCCGCCGATGCTCGGCGCCACGCCGGCGCAGCTCGCCGC
>JAVHXX010000190.1 GCA_031119595.1 Patulibacter sp.
GTGCGCGCCTGCTCCCGCGCGAGCCCGGGTCCGGCACGCACCGCGATGCCGACGCGTCGGGCGCTGTGCTCCTCGTCGGCGGCCTCACGCTGCTCCTGCTCGCCGTCGTCGACGACGGCCTCCGCGGGCTCGGCCTCGCCGCGGCCGTCTTCCTTGCCGGGTTCGTGCTCCGGCAGCGCACCGCGCAGACGCCGCTGCTGCCGCTGCAGGTGCTCGCGTCGCGCATCGTGGCCGCGGCGAACATCGTCTTCGCGCTGCTCGTCGCCGCGATGTTCGGGTTCCAGTTCCTCGTGACCCTCTATTTCCAGCGCGTCCTCGGATATTCCCCGCTCCAGGCGGGCCTCGGGATCTTCCCGGTCGCGGCCGGGATCGCGGCGACGTCACTCGTCATCTTCCCGGCGGTGAGCCGACGGATCGCGCCGACCTGGCTCATCGTGCCCGGGCTGCTCGCGCTCGCGGCGGGTATGGGCCTGCTCACCGGTGTCCCCGTCCACGGCGACTACCTGCGACACGTCGCGCCGAGCCTCGCGCTCTTCGCGATCGGTGGCGGTCTGGCGCTGCCCGCCACGATGACCACGGCGATGTCGGCGGTCGATCCGGCGCACGCCGGTGCGGCGTCGGGCCTGATCAACACCTCGCAGCAGGTCGGCGGCGCGATCGGGCTCGCCGTGCTGGCCTCGCTCGCCGCGAGCCACGCGTCGTCGCTCAGCGCGCACGGCCATGCGACGGGGCCCGCGCTCGTCGCCGGGTTCCATCTGGCATGGACCGTCGGCGCCGCGCTGCTCGCCATCGCGGCCGTGATCGCTGCACTGCTCGTCGCGCGGCCCTCGCGTGCGGGCTACGGCGCGCCCGATCGGCCCGCCGAGGCGCCCGTCTCCGCCGCCTGACCCGCCGGCGGGCCGGGCGAGCGGGTGTGCCCGACCACCCACTTCGGGTCGCCCCACGCATGGCACACTCCCGCGCAATGGCCGGACGCGCAGACTTCGACATCTACAACGTGCTCCTGGGGCTGGGCCGGATCCGCGAAACCGGCCAGGTCCTCCAGGCCACGCTCGATCCGTCGTTCCTGCTGCGCCTACGGCGCACGCTGCTGCCCCTACCGTTCGTCGACCGCAAGCGGCCCGCGTACGACGTCTCCGGCCTGTTCCCGCCGGCCGAGATCAAGCCCGTGCCGAGCCTCGCGGGCCAGAAGATCGGTCTCATCGCCGGTGGCGGCTCGGGCGGCTGCGTCGCGCTGATCGGCGTGAAGCGGGCCTTCGAGGAAGCCGGCCTCGAGCCCGCGATGATCTCGTCGTGCTCGGGCGGCACGCTCTGGGGCTCGATGTGGGCGGCGGGGCTCTCGGCGGAGGAGATGGCGGAGTTCTGCCTGAACTGGGAGCTCGAGGACTACCTCGACATCCAGTGGCACAAGATCCCCGGCTTCGTCGCGAACGCGTTCAAGGGTTTCACGGGCATCGCCAAGGGTGCCGCGATCCAGAAGACGTTCGACGACCGCTTCGGCGACCTCACCGTCGGCGAGCTGCCGATCCCGCTCAGCTCGATCGTCTACGACATGGACCGTGGCGGCGTCGGGTACTTCGGCCCGGACTCGCACCCGGAGCTCACCGTCGGCCAGATGGTCCGCATCGCGATCGCGCTGCCGCTCGTCCTCGAAGCGGTCCGCGTCGACGGCCACCTCTACGTCGACGGCGGCGTCGTCGACCTCCTCCCCGCGCGGCCCATCCACGATGCCGGCGACATCGACCACGTGATCGCCGTGAACGTGATGCTGCCGCCGCAGCTCGAGCCCGAGGACCTCACCGGCTGGGAGGACCGCCTCATGGGCATCCTCGACGCCGCCCGCCAGGCCGAGCAGGGCTTCCAGCTCGAGCTCGCCCGCCGCACCCGTGACGAGTTCACCGGCCGCTTCACGATGATCGACGCGACCGACCATCGTCTCCTGCGAGGCCCGTCGTTCTTCGACCTCTTCATCGACCGGTCGCGGTGGCCGGAGCTCATCCAGTACGGCTACGAGCGCGCGACCGAGGCGCTCGACCAGCTCCGCGAGGCCACTCCGCCCACGGCCCAGTCCGTCACCGCACCGCCGGCCAAGCCGGCGCCGGCGCGCCGCAAGCGCGTCGGGCCCGTCCTAACGGATCCGTCGTCGCGGTCACCTGCGGCGAGCGTTGAGTCGGCAGCATCGGATGGGTGACTGCTGCGCCTGATCTTGATGTCCTCGTTTCGGACTAGACGTTGCTGGAGCCTGAGCAACTGGTCGGGGGCAAGGTCGGAGCGGGGCACCTTGGATTTACGCGCTCGCTGAAGGGCTTCATCGCGCACGGCCGGTTCGCTAGGCGAGCAGACACTGCGCGAGCTGACCAGCGGCTCCCAGTCGCCAAGGATGCGCCGGTACTCGGGCACCGGTTCGACCAGGCCGCGGGCGCGCGCACGGCGCGCGGCGTGTATGAGATCTGCACGTTCCAGGCGCTGCGTGAGCAGCTGCGCTGCAGGGAGACCTGGGTGGTGGCGCCGGCCGCTGGCGCAACCCCGACGAGGACCTGCCGACTGACTTGAGGTCCGCCGAAAGGGGTGCTGGCGCGCGCTGCGAAAGCCGCTGGACCTCACAGCGTTCATCGACGAACTGCGCGGCGAAATGGAATCCGGATTGGCTGAGGCTTGGGTCGGCCGAGCGAACGATGCGGGTGGCCAGATCCGAGTTGGGCATTGGATCTTCCTTGTAGGCGTGAGGGTTGGTTTGGCTATGCGGCTGCGGGTGCTTTGACGAGCTCGCCGGTGCGCAGCGTGCCGTGGAGGGTGCGCGTGGCGGCGGTCGCCCAGGCGGCCAGCAGCGCGATGAACAGCGCGACCGACAGGACCTTGAGGGCGTCTAGGCCGGTTGCGGCCGCGAGGGTGGCGGTGCCGGTGACGAGCGTGCCGACGGGGAAGGTGAAGCTCCACCAGGTAAGGCTGAATGGCAGGTGCTCGCGGGCGGCGCGGATGACGAGTGCGGTGGCGATCAGCAGCCACAGCAGCGCGAAGCCCAGGACGGGTGCGCCATAGACGACGCCGAGGACGTGGAAGCCTTGGGCGTACGGGGCGACGATGGCGCCCGGTGCGGCTTTGCCGAGCAGGCAGACGGCGGTGATCGACTGCCCGAGGGGGCCCAGGACGATGAACAGGGTGGGCGTCATCGCGCTGGGGCCGGTCTTCTCGTAGGCCAGGCGGGCCCAGACGAGTGTGATCGTGATCAGCGAGGTGAGCAGGCTCAGGCCGAACATGGCGTAGCAGGCCAGCAGCATCAGCTCGCGGGCCTGGCCGGCGGGCAGGTGGGTGATCAGGCCGGCGCCGGTTGCGGCCGACACCATCGGTGGCACGATCGGCATCAGCCACGTCGCGAACGTCGTGTCGACGGCGACCTCGTGGCGGGTGAACAGCAGGTACGGCACGAGCGCGCTCGTGAGAAGGCCGCCGATCGTGCCGACCGTCCAGAGGGTGAAGGCGATCGCCAGGGCGGCGGGCATGCCGATCAGGTGGTGGCCGACCAGCAGCGATCCTGCGCCGACGGTGAGCAGTGCCATCGCGGGAGCGCCGTAGAACGGCGCCATCGCGGGGTCGCTCATGTGGCTGCGAGCCACATCGGGGTGCCGGCGCCAGTGCGCGGCGGTGAGTGCGAGCAGCACGATCAGCCAGGTAGCAGCGAGCACCCAGACGGCTTCGGCGAAGGTGATCAGCGCGGGAACGTGGACCGGGAGCAGCGCGGCGGCGTTGGCGATGATGCCGGTCCCCATCACCGACGCAAACCAGTTCGGACCCAGGTTCGCGATCAGGCCGTCGCTGCGGACCGGTGCCTGCGCAGCGACGCCCGGCGAGGTCTGCACGGCGCGGAGCTTTGGACGCTGACTGGTGGTGTGCAGGAGGTTGCTCGTGGCCATACATCCACCCTCCTCCCGCTGCAGGCCCCTCACCAGTCGCATTGGGCGCCAACTGATTCCCAAACGGAATACGCCTGTGGCACGATGCGCGCCGATGAACGAACCGCGCCCGGCGCCGATCGACAGCGACCCCGTCGCCGGGAGCGAACTCGCCGCCCTGGTCGCCAGCGTCCAGGCCGGCAGCGTTCACGGCGCCGCTGATCTGCTGAACCTCACGCAGTCCGCCGTCACCAAACGCCTGCAGCGCCTCGAGACTCGCCTGGGCGTCCAGCTGCTGGTCCGTTCGGCGCGCGGCGTCTTGCTCACGCCCGCCGGAACGCTCGTCTACCCGCAGGCCCACGCGGCGCTGACAGCACTGGCCCGAATCCCCGCCGCAGTCGCCGACCATCTCGCCGCGGCGACACTCGAGCTGGACCTCGCCGCGAGTCACACGATCGGTGACGCGCTGCTGAGTGGATGGCTGCTCTCGTTCGGCCGCGATCGACCTCAGGTGCGCCCGACGATCGAAATCGTCAACTCCCCCGGCGTGCTGCAGGCTCTGCGGGTCGGCCGCGTCAGCATCGGATTCGTCGAAGGCGATGACGCGATCGACGATATGACCAGCTTGCCGGTCGCCACCGACGAGATCTTGGTGACCATCGCACCATCGCACCGCTGGAGCGCGCGCACCTCGATCGCACCCAGCGAACTCCTCAGCGAGCCGTACATCGCGCGCGAAAGCGGGTCAGGAACGCGCGCCGTCGCCGAATCAGCACTCGCGGGCACCGGCGTCGCGCTCACGCCTTCTCTGCAGGTCGACAGTGCCGAAGCCCTCAAGCGCGCGCTCTCGGCGGGCGGCTTCACCCTGCTCTCAACACTCGTCACGGAGCAGGAGACACGAGCGCGGACCTTGCTTCGCCTCCCGGTCCGCGGGCTTGCGATCACCCGAACGCTGTGGGCGTGCCACCCGGCCGGCGTCACGCTCAACGGCGCCGCAGCCGACTTCTGGACCTGGCTGAGCAACCACGCCTGCCTCCCAACGCGATCGTGAGCGGCACGCAGTTGTTGATGATGCGAGGCTCGGCGGCTACGTGGATGCAATGCCGCCGGCGGGTGAGGTGGCGCCATACCACGTGGTGCGCAGCCCGTTGAGCTTCGTCAGCTCGGGCGGCTGGCCGGTAAGGACGGCGGCGGCGACCTTGTGGAGTGCGGGGTCGTGGCCTTTGGCGAGTTCGGCGCGGGCCATGCGGATCTCGCACTGGTCGTACGGGATGAACGTGTCGATCAGCGTGCGGTCGAACGGCTTGGCGCGGCGGCCGCCGTCGCCGTTCCCCGAAGTGCAGTCAGGATCCGGCCATCGGGCCACGCTTGATGACCGCTGACGACACCTTGAGCGCGGTGGTCGGACGCTCCCCCGTCGACGCGGACGACCCGGCCGAGGCCTCGCCGCAGCCGCATAGCCCGAGCGTCGTCAAAAGCACCGATCCGATCGGAACCGTTCTCATCGCGTCGCCACCCTAGACGCGACGGAGCGGCGCCCATGCAGTGACGCGTGCGCCTGACCCCGCCTCAGATCACCGAGCCGACGTCGTTCCGCACGATGTCGTCCATCGCGCGCTCGGCAACGGCCGCGATGGTCATCGACGGGTTGCATGCCGCGGTGGAGCCGGGGATCAGGGCACCGTCGAGCACGTAGAGCCCGGGTTGGCCCTGGACGCGCCCCTCGAGGTCGCAGACCGTGCCCATGTTCGCGCCGCCGAGCGCGTGCCAGGTCGACGGCGCGACGAGGTTCGTGTCGAGCAGGCCGCCGACCTTGCCCGCGACCTTGCGGACGCGCTGGCCGATCCGGCCGTGGACGAGCGCGTCGCCGTTCTTCGGCCACTGGAGCATCGCGCGGCCCTTCTTCGGGTCGTAGACGAACCGGCCGCGCGCGGCGCTGACCCCGAACCCGACGAGCATCGTGGTGTGCCGGGCGGCGCCACCGAGCGGCGGCAGCGAGGCCTGGATGATCGTGTTCGCGATCGACGGGTCGGCCCACTCCTTGCTGCCGTAGATCACCGGGCCGCCCTGGTGGGACCCGAAGTCGTCGGCGAGGTCCTCCCACACGTAGATGCGATCGGCGTTGGTGCCCCATCCCTCACCGAGGCCGTCGGGCATGTCCGGGATGTCGCCTCGGGCCGCCGCTGAGACGAGCAGCTGGGTCGTGTTCAGGCTGCCCGCGGCCATGATGAGCGTCTTCGTGGTGATGAGCTTCTGCTCGATCACGCGGCCGTTCTGGTCGGTGTGATCGACGGCCACGACCCACTTGCCGCTCTTGTCGCGACGCACGCCGGTCACGTGGTGCATCGGTGCGACCGTCACGAGTCCGGTCTGCTCCGCCTGCGCGAGGTAGGTCACGTCGACCGAGTGCTTGCCGCCGTTGTTCACACCGAGCGAGCCCTCGCTGTTGGTGTAGGACCGCTTCATCTCGCCCCGCAGTTCCGCGAGCGCGTAGTTCCAGTCGATCGGCATCGGGATCTTCTCGACGGAGTACCCGGCGCGCTGCGCATTGCGGGCGAACACCCGTGGGGCCTTGTACGCCGGGTCGGCGATGAGTTCGTCCGGGGCGACGGCGACCTGCAACATCTTCGCGACCCGCGGGTAGTGGACGGCGCTCATCTGCGCGTAGTCGAGCGCCTCGGGGAGCACGCTGTTGAAGACGTCTTCGGCGGGCTGCAGCGTCATGCCCTGGTAGACCAGCGAGCCACCGCCGACGCCCGCGGCACACAGCGCCGTCATGTGGTCTCCGACGACGGCCTCGATCAGGCCCACGTACCGCGGCAGCAGGTACGTCTTCCCGTAGAGGTTCGGGTTCGAGTCGTACCAGAGCATGCGCTTGTCGGGATGCTCGATCGTCGGGAACGTGTTCGCGTTCGGACCGGTCGGCCAGCGCTTGCCTCGCTCCAGGACGAGGACCGGCACTCCTGCCTGGGCGAGTCGCAGCGCGCTCACGCCGCCGCCGAAACCCGACCCGATCACGACGACGCGCTCCTCGCTGCGGACGAGCGGGATGCGCGAGGCGCCGCGCGCCGACGGGGACGACACGAGCGCGGAGGCACCGGCGGCGCCGACGGCGCTGCGGGCGAGGAACGACCGACGGGTGAATGCAGACATGGGGCAGGCGGCGCACGCGACCCCGGTGAGAGCCGGGAGTCGCTGCGCGTCAGGGGAGACGGGTGACACGACGGCTGTGATCGCCGTCACGGCAGGACCGTTCCACACGCCGTCCGTGCCCTCAACGTCACCGCCGCCGCGTGCGCGCGAACGCGCCGCCGGCCCCGGGTGTCCGCCGTCGCCTCGGCGGCCGCCCGGGGCCGTGCTCCCTCCGGGGAAATGTGCGCACCGACCGACCGGCGCGCGGGTGTCCGCGGGGCGCCGCGCCGCCTGTCGGGGCGCCCCGCGAAGCCGAGACGGCTCGCTCAGTTCGATCCCGTCCGACGACCGCCGGGGTCGCCATGGACGTCGCCGTCGCCGCGACGGTCCTACCGGGCCGTCGCCGATTCGATCCGCCGCGCGCGACAGTCGAGCGCTCCGCGCGAGCGCCGCATCTGGACCGGGCGACTCGATGCCGGCACGTGCGTGACGGTGATCGTCGGGGTCGCCGTGGCGGTCGGGCCGATGAGGCCCGCCGCTTCGGCCCGGGCGCGGCGCGCCTCGGGACCCCGGGCGGCCGGGCCGTACCCGAGCCAGCCGCCCCAGTTGGCGCCGGGGCGCACCGCGCCGCCGGCCGTGGGTGTCGTCGTTGTCGTCAAACCTTCGCCTCTTCTCCCTGCGCGGCCACGGCCACGTCGTTCCATGCTTCCCATTCCTTGATGCGGCCCTCGTACTCGGCGCGGGTCATCGGGAGCCCGATCTCGCCGAGGAAGAGCCGCAGCGGCGGCTCGTCGGCGTCGACGACCGCGAAGATCGCGTCGCTCGTCGCCTCCGGATCGCCGGCCTTCATGCCCCGCTCCTTGCGCCAGGCGTTGATGCGCTCGTGCACGGCGGCGTAGGCCTCGATCTCCGTCGAGCGGACCGACGACGGGCCACCCCAGTCGGTCGAGTACCCGGCCGGCTCGATGAGCGTGACCTTGATGCCGAAGTCCCCGACCTCGCCGGCGAGCGAGGTGCTGAAGCCCTCGAGCGCCCACTTGGATGCGTGGTAGAGGCCGATGCCCGGGAAGGCGTTGACCCCACCGATCGACGAGACCTGGAGGATGTGGCCGGAGCCCTGCTCGCGCATCGTGGGCAGGACCGCCTGGGTGACCCACAGGGCGCCGAACACGTTCGTCTCGATCTGATCCCGTGCCTCGGCTTCGGAGAGCTCCTCGAT
>JAVHXX010000191.1 GCA_031119595.1 Patulibacter sp.
ACGCGGCAATGGTCGCGGTGTCGCGCGGTGGTGGGGGGGGCCCAGCCGCAGGGTTGAGCGGTAGGGCGGGAGCGCCAGCGACCAACCGTTAGCGGCCCGGAGGATGGGCACCCCCAACCTCCGCGCCAACCACCCCGACCGGAGCCGAGACGACCCGGCTAGTACAGCTCGCGCAAGCCGGCACCCGGCGTCGGGCCGGCGGAAGCGGCCGCGAGCTCGGCGGCCTTCGCGGCAGCGCGATCTTCGATGAACTCCTTGCGCCGCTGCTCCTGCTCGGAGCGCTCGATGGCCTGGGTCACGAGGAAGACGAGGGCGAGGCCCATGACGATGGACTGTTCGGTGGCCATGATCACGCCGGCGAGGCCTTGGTCCTCGGAGGAGGAGAGGTGGAAGATGTTCGGCTGGTTCTCGTAGACGGGGTAGATCGGCCGGGGGATGAAGGTGAGGGCGAGGCCGAGGATGCCGATGGTGACCTTGGTGGTCGCCATGTACATGACGGCGCCCATGCCGGACAGTTGGCGTTTGTCGCGGACGGGCGAGATGAGATGCCACCAGTACAGGCCGCCGGCGACGGTGAAGGTGAGGTGCTCACCGACGTGCACCCAGGAATTGCGGACGGCGGCGTCGTACATCCACGGCATGTGCCAGAACCACATGCCGATCACGTAGATGCCGAGGCCGAGCCGCGGGTTCATGATCCACGGCGAGTGCTTCTCGATGCGGATGATGCGCTTGGTCGCGGGCCGGAAGATCTGCTTCGTGAGGCCGAGGATGCAGAAGACGGGGGCGATGTCGAGCAGCAGCAGGTGCTGGATCATGTGCATCGAGAGCTGGCGGTCGCCGAGCGTGTCGATGGGGGAGAAAAACGCGGCGCAAGCGGCGAGGATCCCGATCGAGAACAGCACGAGCCGGAACGGGTGCGCGTGGACGGCCCGCCAGCGCTTCACGTAGAAGTAGACGATCGGCCCGAGGAACAGGAGCGGCGCCGGGTTCGACGACCAGTTGCCGGGGTGCACGGAGGCGAGCACGGAGGACATCGCGCAGGATTGTCGCAGTCCTGCGCAGTTCCGTGACCGGTGCCCTGCGAGTCTGGCGCGGTGCGACGACGCCAGCCCATCCCTCGACCGGAGCGTGCGCTCCGCCACAGGCTCGTGCGCACGCTCCCGCTCGCGACCCGGAGCCTCAGTGGGCTCGTGCTGCCGCAGCGTTGCGGTGGTTGCGGCGATGCGCTGCCGCCCGCCGTCCCCGACCCGTGGTGCGTGCACTGTCGGGACCGCTCGGGCCCGGTCGCGGGCGGCTGGCCGGCAGGGCGAGACGGGTGTGCGGGCTGGGCCGCCGCCATCTATCGAGGGCCGGTGCGTCGCGGGATCCTCGCCGCCAAGCGGGGCGGCCCGCAGGCCGCGACGGCGTTGCTGCTCCGCCGGCTGCCGCCGGACCTCGCGCCGCCGGGCTCGATCGTCACCTGGGTGCCGGGGCATCCGCTGCGTACGGTTGGAGCTCCCGATGCCGGCCGAGCGCTCGCCACCGCCGTCGCCGTGCGCGCCGGGCTGCCGCTGCGGCCGCTCCTCCGTCGCTCGCCGCTCGGGCGGCGGCAGGCCGGGCGCAGCGATCTCGAGCGATGCGCCGAGCCGCACCGCCTCGGGCTGTCGGCGCGGCCGGTCCCGCACGGGACGTCGGTGGTGGTCGTCGACGACGTCCGCACGACGGGCACCACGCTCGACCACGCGGCCGAGCTGTTGCGGGCTGCCGGCGCGGCCGAGGTGGTCGCGGTGGTGGTCGCGGCGGCGCCATCGTCGCTGGACCGGTGACGCGATGCACCCGCGGTTGGTGCACCGCCCGGGCGTCGAGGCCAGTATCACGGCGATTTCCAGGGATTGTGTCCCAGGTGTGACGTTTCACGTCATACGAACGTCCAGGTATGGCGCCTTGCGCCGGGCAGGAGAGGATGATCGCTTGACCAGGCGCACGGCTAAACCAACCTTCAAGGGGGTCTTTGGTGAGGATCGATGTCAAGGGACGCAACACTCCGGTGACCGATGAGCTGCGATTGCTCGTCGAGCGACGATTCAGGGCCGTCGCTGCTCAGCTCCCGGACGACGCCCGCCTGGAGGTCGAGGTGCGCGAAGAGCGCAATCCGAAGATCGCCGACTGCATGGTCGTCGAGGCGCGCCTGCGGATGCAGGGTCGCACCGTGTGTGCACACGACTCCTCACACAGCATGCGGCACGCCATCGTGCTGTGCTCCGAGGAACTCGCCCGCCAGGTGAAGGCGACGCAGGAGAAGCGCCGTCACATCCGTGAGGCGAAGGTCGCATCCCGCGCAATGAAGAGCGCGCCGTCGGCCGCCCTCTGAGCGACTCCCACGGGCCTGAGCGGCCCTCCGTGGACTGCCCGCCGCCGCTTCAGCGCGGCGGGCGGCTCCACACCCCACCCGCCGGGGTTCGAGCACGCGCTCCCCTGATAGTGTGACGGGTCACATGAGCCTCCTAGAACGCGCCCTTCGAATTGGCGAATCCAAGCAGTTCAAGCGGTTCCAGAAGCAGGTTGAGCTGATCAACGCCTTCTCGGAGGAACTCGAGCTCGAGTCCGACGAGGAACTCAAGGCCCGGTTCAACGCGCTCCGCGAGGAAGCGGAGGCCGGGGCCGACCTCGACGACCTCCTCGTCGAGGTCTTCGCGATCACCCGTGAGGCGGGCAAGCGCGCCCTCGGCATGCGCCACTTCGACGTCCAGCTCATCGGCGGCATGGCGCTCCACAGCGGCTCCATCGCGGAGATGCGCACCGGCGAGGGCAAGACCCTCACGGGCACCCTGCCCGTCGTGCTCAACGCGATCGCCGGCAAGGGCGTCCACGTCGTCACCGTCAACGACTACCTCGCCCGCCGCGACGCCGAGTGGATGACCCCGCTCTACTCGTTCCTCGGACTCACGGTCGGCATCCTCCAGAACATGCAGGACCCGTCGACGAAGCACGCGTCCTACGCCGCCGACATCACCTACGGCACGAACTCCGAGTTCGGCTTCGACTACCTCCGCGACAACATGGCGTCGTCCATGGCCGACAAGACCCAGCGGGGCCACTTCTTCGCGATGGTCGACGAGGTCGACAACATCCTCATCGACGAGGCCCGCACGCCGCTCGTCATCGCGGGCGCCCCGGAGCAGGCCGCCGAGCTCTACGCCACCTTCGCGAAGCTCGCGAAGACGATGAAGTCCGGCCAGGTACCCGAGGGCCTCGACCCGCACGCGAAGAAGAACTTCGTCGCCGACTTCGACTACGAGTTCGAGGAGAAGCACAAGACCGTCTCCGTCACGGAGCGCGGTGTCGCGAAGGCCGAGAAGTTCCTCGGCATCGAGAACCTCTACTCGGCCACCAACGGCCACCTCGTCAACCACCTGCACCAGGCGCTGAAGGCCGAGTCGCTCTACAAGCGCGACGTCGACTACGCGGTCGTCAACGGTGAGGTCGCGATCATCGACGAGTTCACCGGCCGCATCCTCGAGGGGCGCCGCTGGGCCGAAGGCCTGCACCAGGCGACCGAGGCGAAGGAGGGGGTGCGCGTCCAGGAGGAGAACCAGACCCTCGCGACGATCACCTACCAGAACTACTTCCGTCTCTACGACAAGCTCTCCGGCATGACCGGTACCGCCATGACCGAGGCGACCGAGTTCATGAAGATCTACGAGCTCGGCGTGGTCGCGGTCCCGACGAACCGGCCGATGGTCCGCGACGATCGCAACGACCTCATCTTCAAGACGCAAGAGGGCAAGTGGAACGCCGTCGTCGAGGAGGTGATCTCCGCGCACGAGGCCGGTCGCCCCGTGCTCGTCGGCACCATCTCCGTCGAGGTCTCCGAGCTGCTCGGCCGCCTGCTCGCGAAGCGCGGCATCAAGCACACCGTCCTCAACGCGAAGCCCGAATACGCCGAGCGCGAGGGTGAGACCGTCGCGGAGGCCGGCCAGATCGGTGCCGTCACGATCGCCACCAACATGGCGGGCCGCGGCGTCGACATCAAGCTCGGCGGCAGCGCCGAGCACCAGACCGAGCTCGAGCTCAAGAAGCAGGGCCTCGAGCCCGGCACCGACGAGTTCGCCGCGAAGTTCATCGAACTCCTGCCGGGCTACGAGGCGAAGATCATCAAGGACCGCGAGACCGTCATGGAGAACGGCGGCCTGGCGATCATCGGGACCGAGCGCCACGAGTCCCGCCGCATCGACAACCAGCTCCGCGGCCGCGCCGGCCGCCAGGGCGACCCCGGCAGCTCGCAGTTCTTCCTCTCCGGGGAAGACGAGCTCGTGCGCCTCTTCGCGGGCGACCGCATCTACAACATCCTCGAGCGCTTCGGCGAGGTCGACGAGGCCGGCAACGAGGTCCCCATCCAGGCGGGCATCCTCTCGAAGCAGATCGAGAAGGCGCAGCACAAGGTCGAGGAGCAGAACTTCCTCATCCGCAAGCGCGTCCTCGAGTACGACGACGTCATGAACGAGCAGCGACGCGTGGTCTACCGCCTGCGCAACGCGATCCTCGCCGGCGAGAACGTCTCGGACACCACCCGCAAGGAGCTCCGCGACGTCGTCGCGCGCATCGTCAACGAGTACACCGTCGGGGAGTTCTTCGACGAGTGGGACGTCGACGGTCTCTTCGACCGCCTCCTCGAGATCTACCCGGTCGCCCTCGATCCGGAAGAGGACTTCGACGGCTCTCCCGGTCGCGAGGAACTCAGCGACCGTCTCTCCGAGGACATCCTCGAGATGTACGACGAGCGCGAGGAGGAGCTCGGCAGCGAGCTCATGCGCGAGCTCGAGCGCGTGCTCCTGCTCCAGATCATCGACGACGCGTGGCGCGAGCACCTCCACGACATGGACTACCTGCGCGAGGGCATCCACCTCCGCGGGTTCGCGCAGATCGAGCCGATCATCGCGTACAAGAACGAGGCGTTCACGCTCTTCCAGGAGCTCGTCGCCGCGATCTGGCTGCAGTTCGCGCAGCTCGTCTTCAACGTGCAGGTCCAGGTCGAGGAAGATCTCCAGCCGCAGCAGCCGCAGCCCCAGTCGCGCATCTCCGGTTCGCCGAAGAAGCCGGCTGCCGTCACCTACGAGTCCGGTGGTGGCGCGGGCCTGTCCGCGCTTGCCGCCGCGGCCGCCGGCATCGATCCGATCGCCGCTGCCGCCACGGCAGGCCAGCCCGATCAGGGCGAGAAGCCCGAGCCCATGAACCGTGAGCAGCGTCGCGCCCTCGAGCGCGAGCAGAAGAAGGCTGCGCGGCGGAACCTCGGCCTCTAGGTGCCCGTTCCGTTCGACACCGACCAGCGGATCTCCGCGGTCCGCAAGCAGTTCGACGCCCTCGGCGCCTACCTCGACCCGGACGCGCTCGCGGCCGAGGTCGCGGAACTCGAGGGCAAGATGGGCGAAGCCGGCTTCTGGGACGACCAGGAGGAGGCCACGAAGGTCTCCTCCCGGCACTCCGCCGCGAACAAGCGCCTCGAGACGTACCGGTCCGTCGCCGGTGACATCGGCGACCTCGACAGTCTCGTCGAGCTCGTCGAAGAGGACGACGACCTCGCCGACGAGCTCACCGACCAGCTCGCCAGTCTCGAGTCGCGCCTCGGCGATCTCGAGGAGGAACGCCTCTTCTCCGGCCAGTACGACGCGGGCGACGCCCTCGTCACCATCAACGCCGGTACCGGCGGCACCGACGCCCAGGACTGGGCGGAGATGGTGCTGCGGATGCTCATGCGCTGGGGCGAGAGCCGTGGCTTCAAGGTCGAACTGCTCGAGGTGAGCGAAGGCGAGGAAGCCGGCATCCGTTCGGCGACCTTCCGCGCCGAGGGTGAGAACGCGTACGGCCTCTACTCCGCCGAGAAGGGCGTGCACCGGCTCGTCCGCATCTCCAAGTACGACTCGCAGGGCCGCCGTCAGACGGCGTTCGCCGGCGTCGAGGTCGCACCGATCCTCGATGACATCGGCGACGTCGAGATCGACGCGGACGACCTCCAGGTCGACACCTATCGCGCCTCCGGCGCCGGTGGCCAGCACGTCAACAAGACCGACTCGGCGGTGCGCATCACGCACCGGCCGTCCGGGATCGTCGTGCAGTGCCAGAACGAGCGCTCGCAGACCCAGAACCGCCTCACCGCGATGGGGATGCTCCGCGCGAAGCTGATCGAGAAGGAGGAGCGCGAGCGCAAGGCCCTCCTCGACAAGGAGAAGGGCGGCGTCCAGGACGTCAACTTCGGCTCCCAGATCCGCTCCTACGTGCTGCACCCGTACACGATGGTCAAGGACCACCGCACGGGCCAGGAAGCCGGGGACGCGCAGCGCATCCTCGACGGCGACCTCGACGCCTTCGTGCGGGCCGAACTCGAGCGTCAGGTCACGGGCGCCGCGCCGACCGGCGGCGACGCGTAACGACGACCCACGGCAGGGCGGCGGCGTCGCAGCCGCCCGTCCCTGCCTGTGTCGTGGTCAGCGGGCGCGCAGCTTCAGCGGCACCGTGACCGACGCGGCGTTGCCGTCGGTGTCGGTGGCGCTGTAGACGATGCTGAGCTTGTCGCCCTTGTGGAGCTTGCTCAGGACGGCGATCCACTGCGAACCGCTGCGCCGCAGCGCGACCTTCGTGCGGATCGTCTTCACGCAGGCCTTCTTCTTGCCGCGGACCGTGCAGGTGGTGGTGCGCTTGATGGTCAGTTTCGCGACCACCGTCCTCAGCGGGTGGACCCCGCGATCGACGACGATCACCGAGATCCGGCAGGACGTCGCGCTGCAGACGGCCGCGTGTTTGGTCAGCGTCGGGCGGTCATCGACGGCCACGGGCGTGGTCGGAGGCGTCGTCCCGCCGGGGGCGGGAGTCGGCGTGGGCGCAGGGACGGTGGTCCCACCCTGGTCGGGCTTGGAGACCGTGAGGTTCGTGAAGGTCGCGGCGTAGGCCGTCGCGTAGCCGCCTTCGCCGCGCGCGGTGACCAGGCAGCCGATCGGTGATGGCGTGGCGAGGTCGTTGTTCCCGACGGCGTAGGTGCCGGTGGCTCGGGTCGCGCTCGGCAGGAGCGGCTCGCTCGTGTTCGCGCGGCCGTCGCGGTTGGTGTCCTTCCACATCATGTAGCTGAAGCTCGTCGCGCCCTTCCAGGTGCCTGCGTTGCACGTGATCGAGCCGTTCGCGGCGTACCCGCCGGTGATCGTCGGGCCGACGCCACCGACGATCTGGGGCATCGGCGAGGGCGAGGGGTTCGTGACGTAGTCGTGGATCTGAGGTGCCCCGACGCGTGCGTAGACCCCGGGGTGGGCGGCATCGCCGCAGCCGACGCCCCAGGAGACCACGCCCACGAGGCGCCAGTTCCCGCCGAGTTGCGTCACCGGATCGGTGAGCGTGGCCCCAGGAGAGGAGACGACACCGGAGGGCGAGAACCGCATCAGCGGACCACCGGAATCGCCCTGACAGGCGTCGACGGCGTTCGCGTTCGTCGACCCGTTCGGGAGTCCGGCGCACAGCATGTCGTCAGCGCGGAAGCTGTCCGGGAAATCCTGTTTGCAGATGGCGTCGGCCTTGCGGACGAGCGTCTGTTGGGACCCCTGGCTGGGCGGGCTGAGTCCGCCGCCGATCCGCATCACGAGCGGCGCCTTCCAGCCCGGATCCGATGCGCTGAGCAGACCCCACCCGAACACGCTCACCGGGGTCTCCGGACCCCACGCCTCGGGCGTGCGCGCGAGGTGCGTGTCGGGATCGATGCCCCCGTCGGCCGTGTCCTTGTCGGTGGTGGTGACCGGGGCGACGATCGCAGGGAGGTAGGCGTCCGGGATCGGTGAGGCCAGCGTCAGCACCGCGACGTCGTAGTAGTACGACGACACGTTCGCCTCGCTGTCGAGGCTGATGTCCGCGATGTGGAGCCGGATGCCCGGCGCGCGCTTCGTGTCGGCGGTGCACGTCACCGGCGGTGTGGCGTTCGGGTTCGCGACGCACCCGGTCGCGGCGAGGTCGGCTTGGCCGATGAGGACGTCGATCGAGTCGGGTGTGGCCTGGTTCGCGCCGCCGGGATCGATGCAGTGCGCCGCGGTGAGGACGCGGGTGGGCGAGATCAGGGTGCCGCCACAGAACTGGGAGAGATTGTCCCCGTCGCGCTCGACGATGGCGACGGTCCACGGGAAGTCGCCGTCACGCGCTTGGTTCACGTTGTACGGGAAGTCGCCGGCCACGACCGCCATCGACGCCGCGGGCACCGCAGCGGCCACGCCCAGGAAGG
>JAVHXX010000192.1 GCA_031119595.1 Patulibacter sp.
CCGAGCCCGGTGATCCGCAGCGCGCGACGCTGCAGCAGGTCGCCGAGGACGCCGGCCGCGCCCACGACGAAGCCGAAGCGCACGTCGCCAAGCTCAAGACCGCCGTGGCGTCCGGTGAAGCGGCACGCGGGTGGGACACCGGCGACATGAGCGGGCCGCAGGCCCAGCGCGCCGCTGGATGGCTCGACACGCAGGCCCAGACGCCGCCCGCCGACCGGTCCTACCGCCAGCTGGCCGGCATCCGCGGCGTCTCACCGTCGCAGTGGGACGCCCTCGACGAGAGCGGCCGCGCCGAGCTCCACGCCTCGATCGACAGCGCGCTGGCCGCGCGCAGCCCCGCCGCCGTCGGCGGGCGCCCGTCCGCGCTCGAGGCGCTCGGCCACGTCGCCTCCCAGCAGGCCTGGTGGGACCGGTGACGACCGCGACGCGGCCACCGGAGCAGGACCAGGCTCCCGACGGGCTCGAGGTCCTCGAGACGGCCGCCGCGCGCGGTCTCTCGCTGCCGGCGAAGCTCGCCGGCACCGCGGTGGGGCTGAGCCTGCTCGGGCTGCTGGCGCTCGTGATGATCGTCGCGGCGATCAGCCGCCCGTCCCAGCAGTCGCAGGGCACCGCCGTGTACGGCGTCTCGGCGTACGCGCTCGCCGACATCCCGCCGCACTATCTGCAGCTCTATCAGTCGGCCGCGACCGCTGACGGCATCGACTGGGCGGTGCTCGCCGGGATCGGGAAGGTCGAGACCGACCACGGCCGATCCAACCTCGCCGGCGTGAAGTCCGGCGCGAACTTCCTGGGCTGCTGCGGCGGCCCCATGCAGTTTTTCTTCGTGCCGTTCGGCGGGCGGATCGCGGCGGCGTCCAAGAACGCGTCGACGTGGGGGCAGTACGGCGTCGACGGCGACAGCGATGGGTACAAGGACGTCTGGGACCCCGACGACGCGATCCCCGCGGCCGCCGACTACCTCAAGGCCAGCGGCGCGCCCGGCGACTACCGCGCCGCGGTGTGGGCCTACAACCACTCCACCGCCTACTACGACGAGGTGATGAGCTACGCGGACAGGTACCGCGGCCAGCTCACCGGCGGCGCGCCGGCGCTGACCGGCGACAAGCTCTCCCAGCTCGTGCAGGCCGCCGACGCCCTCGAGGCCCAGAGGCTGCCGTACTGCTACGGCGGCGGCCACGGCTCGACGCCCGCGACCCCGTCGTCGGGGACCTACTGCTGGGGCGGCTCGCCGCTGCACAAGATTTACGGCTCCTCCGACAAGGGTCTGGACTGCAGCAGCTCGGTCTCGTTGCTGCTGCAGGAGATCGGCTACCAGCTGCCCACGATGACCTCCGGCTCCCTCGCGTCTTGGGGGCTGCCCGGGCCCGGCGCCGCGGTGACGATCTGGGCCAACGCCGACCACGTGTTCCTCGAGATCCACGTCAACGGCCAGGTGCGGATGTTCGGCACCTCGTACAGCAACTACCGCCACGGCCCGGGCTGGCACCCCGTGCGCAGCACTGCCGGGTTCGTGGCCCGTCACCCCGAGGGACTATGACCACCAGACCAGCCACCACCCGGGCGGCCGTGGCCGCGATCGCTGCGGCGATCGCTGCGGGCGTCGTCCTGCTCACCAGCGGCGGCACCCGGCACAAGACCACCGCGGCGCCGGCGAGGATCTTCGGCGGTGCCCCGGCCGCCGCGGCCGCGCCGGCGGCGGCGGCGATCACGAAGGACGACGTCGAGCAGCTCGCGCGACGCTGGACCCTCGCGTACGACCGCGCCTCCGCATGCGAAAGCGCGGCTGCGGACCGCCGCACGATCGTTGCGCTTGCCGCCGGTCAGCTGGCCACGCAGCTCGCCGAGCAACCACCGCGCCCGGGTGCGCAGGCCGACTGCAAGCCGCCGCAGATCGTCGCCGTGGCGGCGGACACCACGCCGGCCGGAGACGACGACCCGTGGAAGGTCTTCGTCGAGCACAAGGGCCAGACCGGCGGCCCGCTGACCCTGACCCTGCAGCCCACCGACCACGGCCTGCGCGTGGTCGCCCTCGACTACTAACCCGCACCCGGGGGAGAACCACTGATGTCCTCGATGACCACGCTCGCCGGCGGCGCAAGCCGCCGGCTCACGTCCACCGTCTCCGGCGGCCGGCGCCTGCTGCGCCGGGTCCCCACGTTCGTGTGGGTGACCGCGGCCGCGATCGCCACCGCGGCGATCGCCACCGTCGAGCTGACCGGCGCGATCGCCGGCATGCTGCACAGCCACCACCCGGCGCTCGTGAGCCCGACCGGCGCGATCGCCGTGCTCGAGCACTGGCTCGGCGACACCGGCGTGCGCCGCGGCGCGTGGCCCGCCGAGGTCGCGCCGGCGCTCGGCAAGTTCCACCAGGTCCGCGCCGCGCTCGTCGTCGCCGTGGTGCTCGTCGCCATCGCGGCCGCGGGGTGCCTGGTGATGTGGCGCTCCACCCGCGTCGAGCGACTGCGCGAGATCTACAAGCACCGCGGCGCGCGGTGGGCCAAGGGCCGCGAGCTCGCGCGCCTGCAGGTCCGTCGCGCCACGCCCGGGCGCCTGACGCTCGGCACCCGCGACGGCAAGCTGCTGGCCTCCGAGGTCAACGCGTCCACGCTGATCGTCGCGCCCGCCCAAGCGGGTAAAACCAGCGGCTTGGCGGTCCCGGCAATGGTCGAGTGGGACGGCCCGATCCTCGCAACGTCCGTCAAGGGCGACCTGCTCGTCGACACGTTCAAGGCCCGCCAGCGCAAGGGCGAGGTCCGCGTCTTTGATCCGACCGGGTCCACGATGGTCGCCGGGTCCTCGTGGTCGCCCGTCGCCGCGGCGACCAGCTGGAGCGCCGCGCGGCGCCTGGCCGCCTCCATCCTGCAGATCGGCATGCGCCAGCACGGCGGCCAGGACGACTCGTTCTGGCGCCAAGCAGGCGCCGCGCACCTGGCGCCACTGCTGTTCGCCGGCAACTACCTCGGCGTCAGCACCGCCGTGGTGCTCACCTGGGCCACCAGCACCGAATCCGAAGCCACCGACGAAGCGCTGCGGGCGCTCCGCGCGCTCAACGAGAAGAAGACGCCGGGCGCCGACCGCGCCGAGCACGACCTGCAGGTCTTCTGGAAGGTCGACACCCGGTACCGCTCCAACGTCATCGGCACCTTGAGCACCCACTTGGACGCGTGGAAGGAACCCGCGCTCGAGGCCGCGACCTCCGAGGACGCGGCCGGGCTAGACATCACTCCGGAGTGGCTGCTGGACGGCAACAACACGCTGTACCTCTCCGCGCCGGCCGACGCGCAGCGTCGCCTTCGCGGCCTGTTCTGCGCGCTCGTGACGGAGGTCGTCGCCGCGGCGTTCGCGCGTGCCGCGCGCACTGGCCGCCCGCTCGACCCCCGCCTGTTGCTGATGATGGACGAGGCGGCCAACATCGCACCGTTGCCGAATATCGACGAGATCGCCTCCACCGGTCCCGGCCAGGGCGTCCTGTTGTGCACGATCTTGCAGAACCTCAGCCAGGCCGAGGAGGTCTGGGGCAAGGACCGCGCCGACACGATCCTCGCCAACCATCGCGCCCGTCTGTTCGGGTCGGGGATCGGCGACACGGCCACGCTTGAGTACATCAACCGCATCCTCGGCGACGAGGTCCGCGAGACCGCCTCGATCAGCCGCAAGCGCGCCGCGGTGATCGACCTGGGTTCGCGCAGCGAATCGCTCGAGCACCGCGCGCTGCTCGGTCATCACGAGACCCGCCAGATCAAAGAAGGCCACACGCTGCTCGTCTACGGCCAGCTGCCGCCGACGCAGCTGCAGCTGCGCCCCTGGTTCAAGGACGCGCGCCTGCGGCGACTCGTCGCCGGCACCGCGCCCGCCAGCCAGCGCCTGCGCACCCAGCTTCGCCGGCGCCCGCAGCTTCCCGCCTGGCGGCCCGCGAATCCGTTCGCGGGCCGCGGCTGTGACGAGCACGCGCGGCCGCCGCGACGCAAGCTCGGCCTCACCGTTGAGGTTCAGCTCGGCGAGCGCCCTAAGCGCCAGCTCAGCATCGTCGTGCAAGGCACCCAGGCGCCCGCGGCCGCGGCGCCCGACCCATCCTCGAAGCCGGTGCCGGTGCCGGTACCTGTCGCGGTCGTCGATCCCGTCGACGTCGCCGAGCCCGCACCCGTCGCCGCGGCGGCCGACCAGCTGCAGGGGCAGCTCACGCTCGACCAGGTCGTCGACGAGCCCGCGCCTTCGGCGAAGGTCGCGCCGCCAGCGACCTCGGGCGTGAAGGACGTCCGCCACCGCCTCGATCGCCACCTCGGCGAGCACGCCGCCCAAGGCGTCGCCGCGCTACGCCTTGCCGCCAACGCCGGCGACCATGCGGCGCTCACCGGACCGCACGCCCTCGTTCTCCTCGACGCCGACGCAGCACCCGCCAGCGCCGCCTGGAACGTCGCCGAGCTGCTCGCCGACGAACCGGCCCGCAAGACGATCGCCGAGCGGATGCTGCAAAGCGGCGCCGCCTGCCAAACCATCCCCGGACCGAGCGGCACGATCGACCGCTGGACCGCCGGCGACGACAGCCAGGTCGACGTCCGCATGACCACCGACCCGCAGCTGCTTGCCGCGATCGCCGACGCCACGCCGATGAAGGTCGACGGCGTCGGCGAGCTGCGCATCGTCAGCGCCGATTGAGTGGGTGGGCCCCGGCTTCGGCCGGGGCCCCGGACCTGCGTCTAGGACAGCTGGTCGACGGTGACGAGCGGAAGCTCGCCGCGTGTGTCGCCGGCGATCTGCTCGGCGGCCCAGACCAGCGAGTTGCGCTCGGCCATCCGCTCGAGCGTGAAGCCCTGCAGCGCATCGACGAGGAGTCGGTCGCTCGCGATCTTGCCCAGCAGCCACACGGGCGACTGCTTCGGAGAGTGGCCGGTGAACCGTGCATACGCTTCCTTGGTCGTGGGGTTCCAGAGGATCGTGCACGACCGTTCCTCCCACGGGCGGTGGGCGTCTTCGATCCGCCAGCGATCGCCGTAGTGCCCGTACGGGTCGACCGTGCGGTCTTCGCTGCTGGCCTCGACGAACAGGTCGTGCGATGCGAACCAGGAGACGACGCGCAGCGGCGGCATCTGCGGTTCGCGGCGGTTCGCGGCGACCTGGTCAGCGAACTCGGTCCCGGCGACGTCGCGATCGACGGCGGCGCGCAGCTGCTCAAGCTCGATCGTCAGCGTTCGAAGACGAGCGGTCGAGGCGTCATCCCGCTCCTGTGCCCACAGCAGTTCGGCCCGCGCCCGTTCGAGCGCCCGCTCGTCGGGGTCGAACGCTGAGCGCAGCGCCGAGCGCCACCAAGAGGAGTCCGAACCCGCAGCCTTGGCGACCACCGTGTCGATCCGGCGATCCAGGCTCTGTTCGGCCCGCTCGACGTCCTGACGGCGGGAGGCAGCGACGCGCGTGGCCTCGTGCACGAGCCCAAGCTGTCCGAGCTCGAGGTCGACGATCGACTGCAGCATCGAGTCCCGGAACTCGAACTCGGCGCTCGGCGCGCCGTAGGCGCCGAGCGCGTCTCGGCGGCCGCGCTCGTACGCACGCTGCAGCTGCTCCTCATGCGCCTCGGCCGAGGGCTGCGGGGTTCTGTCGGTGGTGTTGGTGTAGTTCATGCCGCGATCGTCTCCCGTCTTTGCTGGCTCTCAAAGCCGCGGAGGGGGTCGACCCCCCGTCACGCGCCCAACCGCCGACGCTGGCAGCTACCTGGTCGCAGCGTACCGCCGCTACGCGACGTATCTGCGCCGCTGGCGGAGGACGTCGGCGAGCTAGGCGAGCGTCGGCGGACGCTCGTTCTTGGGAGCGAACCCGCCGGCGCGGTACGGGTGGCGGCCGTGAGCGAGGTCCTCCGCCACGGCGGCCGCGACGAGGTCGATCGCGGCCTGGTCAGCGACGTGCCTCGGCGCGTCATCGGCGACGTCGAGGCGACGCGCGACCTCGGAGCCGTCTGCAGGCCGGGGGTAGAGCCACCAGCCGTCCTCGAGGTCGCGGTCGCGAAGGCCATCCGGGCCGCCACCGACGCGTTCGATCGTCGCGATCCGCAGGTTCCACAGCTCGAGGTGGCCGGCGAGCCCGCCGCTCCAGTCCACCTCGAGCTGCGGGCGCAGCTCGTCGACGAGCGCCTCAACAACCCGCGCCCGGGCCGTGCGGGCAGACGCCAGCGCGTCCTCGGCGAGGTCAGGGTCCTCGCGCGCGATCGCCTCGAAGACCGCGACCTTGGCCTGCAGGCGCCGGCGCCGCGCGTAGTCGCGGGACACGCCGTCGGGCAGCGGCGACTCTTCGCTCGGGTCGAACGCCGCGGCGCGGGCCTGGTCGACCATCAGGAACAGATCGCGCTCCTGCTCGACGATGTCTGAGTAGGAGTCCGATCCAACGACGGCCGTAGCCTGCGCAGCTCCGCCCTCGGGCCGGAGCTCCGCCGCCCACCGGTCAAGCCGAGCGAGTTCACCGACCGGATCGGTCGTGCCAGGCAGATGGACAGCGCGCAGGCCGAGCGCCGTCTCACGGATCGGGAACAGCGCCGCGGCGATGACGTTCGCCACGCGGGCCTTGTACTTGGATTCCGCGGCCTGACGAGTGACGCCGAGCGAGTCGGCGATCTCCTGCCAGGAGATCCTGTTGACCCTTGCGCGGGCGACGGCCAGGTCGACGAGCTGGTCGCCGGCGGAGCGAAGCCTGCTGGCTTCTCCGACGGCGTGAGCGAATCGATCGGCTCCGCGCTCGCGATCGAGCAGCGCCCGCGCTGCCGCGCAGCCGGCGTCGTCGGCGGCGCGGCACGCGCTCAGCGTCGCGAGTTCAAGCAGGGTCGGCACGGCTTCCATGACCCACACCTTTGCAAGCGTTCATTGCGTACGCAAGATGTCTTGCGTGTGATATATCGCGATACGCTCGATAATTGCGGTTATGTCAGGTTAGGGCCGGACGGGCGGGTATGCCCTGCATGGACCTTCAGGTCCGTGACGGATCGACAATCGAGTCGTGACCGAACTACGTATCTCCCAAGCCGACGTCGAGATCCGGCGCGTCCCGGGCTATCAGCCCCCTTTGCGCATCCGATTCACCGGCGAACCTGGTGGCAAGCTCAGCGAGGCGATCGCCGCGCTTGTGCGCTTCTCCGATTCCAGCACCCCCGTGGATGAACGCCGTGCGCTGCGCGCCGCCCGGCGATTCCGCCTGATCGTCGAGACCCTCGATGGCAGCGCGGACTACATCGTCTGCCCACCAACCGGATACGCCGCTCCCGCGCTGCGCCCACTCGTTGACCTGGAGTTCGGGCTCGCGCCGGCACCAGTGCACCCGTGACGCAGGGCGGAACACAAAATTATTTTGCCTATTCCTCGGTTCTTAGAAATAAAACGCTCCCACTTTGTACGATAACTCTGATAGACTAGGTCTCAATGACCCGTCATTCTGAGAATAATTTGGAGAATAAATTGCCGTACAAGGATCTCGAGGCCCTCAAGGACCTCGTCAACGACCAGGCCGTAGTGGCCACAACCCTGGGTGAACTTCGCAAGGCGATCGAGTACGAGCGCCTCGGCAAGTACGTGCTCGGGCACATCCGTTCTCGCCTGCAGGGCGAAGGACTCGGGTGCTTCCCGGCCGAGCTGCTCGACCCGGATCACAACAGCACCCCTCGGCAGGACCAGACGGTTCGCGTCTACCGGCTCGGCAGCACCGTGGCCGATCTTGTTCAGGCCGTTCTCGATCCATCACCCACTGGCGATCGAGCCCTGCGCCAGGCCAACGAGGGCAAGGACGACGCCGCTGCGCTTGCGGCGGCCGTGACCCTCGAGAAGATCCGCGAACTCGTCCTCGACGCCTAACAGCAGATGCGCCATCGTCGTCGATCGCGTCATATGACGCCAAGGAGCCCGTTCAGACTTTCATACCGAAATCAAACGTGGAAGTTGCCGGTCAACAGCACATCACAACCCATGGTGAAGGCATGACTTCCGCTGTCGTCTTCATCGCCTTCATCAGCCTCGCCAAGGTCGGTGTCAAATCCATCGGTGCAACCTCCGATGCCACCACAAACCGACTCTTGGCCCGAACCTTTACAGGCGTCATCGCACTCACTGCGGTCCTGTTGGTCTACGTCGTGGCGAGCTCTGCCACGCGAGCACACGCGGCTCCACCACCACCGCACCCCTCACATCAAGTCGAACCGAAGCAAGCCGAGGGTCACCCATAAACGTCACGGGCCGT
>JAVHXX010000193.1 GCA_031119595.1 Patulibacter sp.
CCTGATGTCGAGCACGGCGCGGTCGGCGTGGAGTACGCGAAGGTCGTCGTGAGGTCGTTGGCGGTGGTGCCGTCGATGACGCGTGTGATGCTGGTGACGCGCTGGCTTGAGTCGTAGCCGATGTTGATCACGTGCCCGAGCGGGTCGGTGATCTGGTCGATGTTGTCGGAGCCGTTGTAGTGGTAGCTGGTGGTTTTGCCGTTGGCGTCGGTTTCCGACGTCAGGTCACCGGTCGTGGCGTTGTACCCGTACGTCCAGGTGTGGTCGCCGTCGCCGGTGATCGAGTTGGGCGCGGTGATCGACTTGATCTTCCCGGTCGCCGCGCCTGACATCACGGGGGCGACGGTGTACGTGCGCCCGCGGGTATCGGTGATGCTCGAGAGCTGGTTGCCCGGTCCGGTGTACGCGAAATCGATGTGGTTTCCGTCGCGATCGTGGATCTGCGTCATGTACGAGAACGGCGCGTCGAAGAACACGTACGTCACGCCGCTCTTGTTGTCGGTCAGCTCGTACTGCGACGAGGACGCGTTGTAGGAGAGCGTCTCGTCACCGATGCCCGCTGGCGTCTGGTAGGTCGTCGCGCCGGTCTTCTTGAAGCGAACTCGGAACCCGGAGGGGCCGATGAAGCAGCGGTCGTGATCGGCGTCGCAGTCGTACAGCACGATGTCCTGCCCGACCGAGAGGCGGCCGTTGCGAAGCGACCCCGACCACGGGTCCTGGCTGTTGTAGAAGCGGGTGATGTCCAGCGGCAGGCGGTTGCCGTCGACGTGCAGCTCGTTGTCGGTGAGCAGCAGGTTGCCGCCGGCGACGTTGACGCCGAGCGTCTGTTTGTCGGTGATCGCCTGGCTGTTGATCGTGTAGTTGCTCATCCATCCAAGGCGGCCGTAGTACTCCACGTACAACGACGGCCACTTGGTGGAGTCCGACCAGTCCGACGACGCGTAGACCTGCGCGTTGTTGGCGGTCGAGCCGTCATCGGTCACCGCAAGACCGCCGTTGGCGGAGGCCCCGGTAACCCACGACGCCACGGCGTCGGTGACGGTGAAGGTGCTCGGCGAGCTCGTGGTCGGAAGCGGCTGGGTATCTAGATCGGTCGCCGAGTAGTCACCGCCAGCGGTCGTCCAAGCCGTCGAGCCGCTGCGCGTATTCCACGTCGCGGTGTTGGCCCACGCACTCGTGACCTGATGCACCGAGAGGTTCTTCGACGTGCCCGGCGAGGTCTGGTACAGCGGGGAGAGATCAAGCTCGGCGTTCTGCACGAACGAACCGGCCGGCACCACGCTGCCGATCGCGAAGTAGGCAAGCGCCGTGTTCTCGTTCGCGCCCGCAGCGGTATGCCCGACGCGCAGCTCACCGCTGGTGCAGTAACTCGTCGTCGCCGCCGCCTGCGACAGGTAGCAGTCGCGCGTGGCGGGATCGACCGAGAACGACGGATCCAAGGTCACCGGCAGCGCAGCACCGGCCAGCCACTCGGGATCCAACGAAAGCGACAACGAGTACCCGCCACCAGCGTTCTTCTCGACGCTCAGGCTCGTAGCGTCCGCCGGCGCCACACGACCGTCGGCGTCAGCGGCCACCGGTGCCGGCGCGGTGAACACCACATCCCCCGCCGCGTTGGTGATATCGATGCCGCCGTCCTTGCGCTGCGTCGGCGTCAGGCCATCAGAGAGCCCCAGGTCGTAGGAGAACGATGTCGAGGCTTCGCCAGAGCTCAGGACCAGGTCCTCCTTGAGCGCAGCGTCGTTGGCCGACAGCTTCGCCGTGACGCCCGAAGCGGCATCCGCGTAGGTCGCGGTATTGCCATCGACGGTTGCTTTGGCATCGGAACCGCGCAGGGAAAGCGACAACGAATCGCCGTCGTGCGAGAGCACGATCGGCTCAGACAACGCAGCGGGAAGCTTGAGATCGATGGCGCTCGCGCCGTTCTCGAAGCCTCCGGCGACCGTGTGCAGCGTGTTGTCGATCCGCACCCACTTCCCGTCCGCATCTTTGACGTTGACCGGTCGCTGCCAGATCCGCGTCGCGAACGTCCCGTCCGACTTGCGCCACGTGATCGAGCGAGCGGTGTCCAGCGACGGCACCTCCGTGCCATCAACCGGCGTGGCCTTCACCGGCGCCAACTGCGCCGCACCCGGAGACACCGCAGCAGCTAGCACCGACGACGGCACAGCGACCAGCGCCAACGACAAAACAGCAGCACGCAGCGACACTGCACGCACAGCAAATCCGGTCACGAAAACCGACCTAACGACAAAGAGATGGGAACGTCGCCGTCGGGGGATCCGGCCAAGACGGCGAGAAATCAACCACACCACCCCACCCCGCACAACCGGAACGATCACCGCCCCACGTTCCAAGTCGCCTGGACCTACCAACTGGCACGTCACAAAACATCAGGCGAACACGCCACTTTTGGATATCCGCGCCACACCGCTCGGCGAATCGCGGACGAATTCGCGGGCCCGGCTTGGCGCGTCAGCGCGACCGGTCAGGACCGGTCGACAGGCCCCACGCGAGGTGAGGCAACCCCACCAATTCGCAGGAGGCGCAGCCTCCCCGCAAGCTCGACAGAGCTCCTGGCTCGGTCTAGCCGCGCCGTACGTCGGCCCACTGGTCGGGAGCCGCGGGCCGACTTCGTTTGGGTAGCGTTCCGAGCGCGCGCAGGACGAGGAACGAAGGTCCAGGCATCTCGTCGGCCAACAGAGGAGCAAACGCCGCAGCGGCTGACTCGAGCGCGCTCTTGAGGAGCGGCGGATTGTTGAGGAGGGTCGCAAGCTCAAGCGCCCGCGAGAGGTAGCGCGCCCGGTCGAAAGCCTCTTCGCCTGCCGTTCGTTCGAGCTCGATGTACGCGCGGCCCGCCACCAAGCCGTCGGTATGGCTTCCTGTGGCGGCGAATAGCAGGTCGCTGAGCCGCGAGCGCACGAGCGGGTCATCGACGCCGTCGCGCGCAGCCTCCCAAATGCTCAGGAGTTCCGGTGTCGCCTGCCGCGGTTGCAGCCCGCTCGCCGGCACGAACGCGCTCTGCGCCCGCTGCCGAGTCGCGTCGTTCGCCTGATCCACGAGGTCATAGGCTAAACCGAGACCCTGGTTAGACCAATGTTAAAACCGCATACCGGGCGTGGGCGCTAGGTGCCGTCCTGCGTGGGCCTTGGGACGTTGAAACTGACAGCAGTTGCCGTTGACCCGCGTTGCTGGCTGCGTAGGTCGGCGATCCAGATTCGGCGGTCCAGGCCCCAACGTCCGGGCTTGTCACCGAAGGCGGCGAGCTCCGCGGCCGCGACGACAATATCGACCTCCAGCCCGTGACAATTAGGGGCGGACCCGGATGTCGGCGTGAAAGCAGATCTGGCAATTGGACCCCGCATCACGAACCTTTGTTGGGCGACCGGACAAACCGGACGAACTTATTGAATCAACGAACGATTAAGCCACTGGGCTCGTGTAGCGCAACCAGCCTCGACCAAATGTTGAGTCAGCCTGTTTCGGCTGACCACTGCGCTACGACAAAAGTAGCGACGTGTCGTTGACCGCTATTTGAGCGCGATGCCGTCCGAACCCGCGGGCGTGGCGCGCTGCTGTGATCGCGCCCAGCTGCCTCTGCACTGCAATTTTGAGGTTCGTTTGAAGACCTCGACGGCGTCGGCCGTCGTACTACGAGGACCGACGGCTCGGTGCTCTCCGTGCACCGAGCCGTCGTCTTCGTGTCGCTCGCCGGCTCCGGGGGGAGAAGCCGGAAGCCGTTCGCAGCCTGCCAGATGCCCAGTCAACGCCGCTGGGCACTGCGGGTCTACCGAGAAATGGCGACGCCGAAGGTGATGTCCTCGTGGCCCGAACGGGTGGCCAGCCTGGAGTGGCGATGCGCCATCCACCGTCACAGTTCAAGAGGTACGACCAGTTCTGTGGACACGGACCTACAAGGGGGTAGCCATGAGCACACGAACACGATCATCTCTGCGAGCGCGTCGGCGCCCACCGGCGGCCAGGTCTGCGGCACGTCGCGAACTCCATCAAAGCGGCGGGGTGCCTCCGTCAACTCGTTGGCCGGGAAAAAGTCACGCAGCGTCGCTGCCGGCCGCGTTCGCCCGGCTGATTTGCGAGGGCGCACCGGATCCGGTCCTGCGCCGCTTCGCAGAAAGAGCGCTCGTGACCTGCCGTGACGCTCGAACCCCTCAGGCTGTGACCGCCGCAGTTGTTGCGCTCGCCGACGAGACCGGCCTGTGCTCGTATCAGCAGATCGCTGACATCCTCGGCATCAGCTGGCTCGACGTTCCGCAGCTCATCCTCGAAGTGCCGACCATCTGAACAAATCCAGCCGACATCACCCAGGTCGCGGGGTGCGCCGCTGCATCGTCTACGCAAACCTTTCAGGGCGATGAATTCTACTCAGCAGGACGGCCCAGGAGACCGTAGTAGGAGGTATGGCCAGTGATCCAGTCGTTGCGGACTTTAAGGCGATCATGCGCTCGCCCGATCCCTTGCGTGATCCCGCGAGACTGGCTGCGATCGCGGAGTTGTCGTTCGAAGACGGGCCGCAGCGTGCGTCCCTTGATCGGCTCACGACGCTGGCCGCGCATGCACTGGAGGTTCCGTCCTCTTCGCTGTCGATCGTCACGGCAGATCGTCAGGTCCAGGTCGCAGCGTCTGGGCCGCCCGAAGAGCGGGCAGGCGAGCTGCCGCTGTCGCACTCGTTTTGCCGGCGCGTCGTGTCCGGCGGCGAACCGGTGCTGATCGCCGACGTCAGTGCCTCGCCGCTGGCCGGCAGCCCGGTAGCGTACGAGTTCGGGATCGCGGCGTACGCGGGGGTACCGCTGCGGCTGTCGCATGGCGAGGTGGTGGGTGCGTTTTGCGTGACCGACACCGAGCCGCGCGAGTGGAGGGACCGTCAGCTGCTGTTGTTGCTCGATCTCTCGCAGATGGCGGTCGAGATCCTCGAGCACGGCGTCGCGACGGAGATGCTGCTGCGTGACGACGTGACGCACTTGCCTCGAAAGACGCTGTTCACCGACGAGGTGTCGGCGATGCAAATCGCCGCGGCCGCGGCGGGGCGCCGCGTCGTGATGGTTGCCGTCAACCTTGCCGACTTCCGTCTGATCAACGACGCGTACGGACACGCCGAAGGCGACCGACTGCTGGCCGAGACCGCCGACCGCCTGGCCCATCTCGCTCGAACCGAGACGCTGCCGGGCGACGTCTGCCGCCTGGCAGGCGACACTTTTCTGCTCGCTGCGATCGTCAACGAGAACATGGCTGGTCGTGAGGCGGCCGCGCACGTCCTGCGCGTCATTCATGGACGCCCCTTTCTCGTCGCCGGCCAGGAGCAAAAGATTGTCGCCCGCGTCGCCTCGGTCTGGGCCAGTGACGGTCTCAGCGCCGCCGAGGCGATCCAGGCCGCCAGCATTGCGATCAGCCGCGAGCGCCTTCGCTCGCGATCCGATGTCGCAAGTAACGCCGCGGGCCCGCCGGCACTGCGGCGACTGATGATCCGCAACGAACTGCCAGGCGTGGAGTCTCGCGGCGAGCTCGCCGTCGTGTACCAGCCAATCGTCGATCTCCACAGCGGCGATGTCACGTGCGTCGAAGCACTTGTGCGCTGGAGCAACCCCAAACTCGGATTCGTCGGGCCCGACGAATTCATCCCGCTCGCCGAGGCCGACGGCGCGATCATCCCGATCGGCGACTGGGTCCTAGAACAGGCCGTCGCGCAACTGGCAGCATGGCGAACCGACGCCCACCCCACCCTCACGCTCGCAATCAACGTCGCACCCGAACAGCTTCTCATCAGCGCTTGGACCGACCGCGTCGCTCGCACACTTGAACGCCACGGTGTTCCCGCCGAAGCGCTTACCGTCGAGATCACCGAACGCACACTCATCTCCGACGAACAGGCCACCGAGCAAACCCTGACCCGGCTGCGCGACATGGGCGTACGCCTCTCGATGGACGACTTCGGCACCGGCTTCTCGTCCTTCGGACGCCTCACCGACCTCGCCCTCGACGAAATCAAACTCGACCGCGGGTTCATCGCCGGCCTCGACGACCACCCCCGCCGCCGCCAACTCATCGCCGGACTCCTCTCACTCGCCCGCCACCTCGAACTCGACGTCGTCGCCGAAGGCATCGAAACCGCCAACCACGCCAACACCCTGCGCGACATGAGCTGCCGCCACGGACAGGGCTACCACTTCGCCAGACCCGGCACCCCACAAGACATCACCGACCTCCTACGCCACAACTAGGACCGGCTCCTAGCTGCGCCAGCGACCACGCAGGCGACGAAGTGGGCACGCCCGACCGCCGGTCTGAGATACGTTGGCAGAGGTTCTTGTGCCGACCGGGCAGCCGCTCGGCACGCTCCCCCGAGGAACGCGCAGGGAGACGCGTCGCGGCCACGGCAGGTAGGTCGCGGCGCACACCTGAAGGCCCGGCACCGCAAGGGGGCGGGTGCCCTCGCTCGCCGCGCGTTCTGGCTGGGCGCAGCGAACGAGAGCTGCAAGGACCGTCCCCCTGCACGGAAACGATCGGTGCCGCCGCCGTGGTGCTCAAGCGCTGGCGGACAGACAGTCGGCCGCAGCGCGGTAACGGTCGAGCCGCTCGACCACATCTCGCTCTGTGACACCGATTGGCAACGGCGATTTGTCGGCGCCTGCGCCCGCGTAGAGGATGGTCAGTCGGTGGGCCGCAACGTCGACCTTCAGCTGCTCGAGCAGTTCCACGGCGCTATCGAGGGCACCGGGGTGAGGCGCCTCCAGCCGCGAGGAGATCAGCGGCGTACCCACGAGCGCCGCGTGTGCATCGAGTTGACGCAGCAAGCGTTCGGGGGCTTCCATGCCGGCCGGCAAGCCCCACCACTCCGGACATGCCGTGTCACCGCCGGCCCTGCGCGGAAACAGCACCTCGCGCTGCAGCCGGCGAACGTCGTCACCGGCCACCCGGGCCAGCGAGCGGGCGTCGCGATCGCCGATGCGGTCTGCGATGTCATGCCACTCACGACCCGTGGCACGCGCATGCGTGACGACTGCCAACCGAAACCGGTCCGCGGCTCGCGGTACCTGCGAGACGACATCGAGCGAACAATCACGGGACGCCCCGTGGGAGACGGCGCGCAGCTCAACCGCAGCACTGGCAATGACGAGACGAAGAAGGTTAGGCAGGGACCACACAGCACGCGGCACCCGCTCAACGAGCAGGCCGAGACAGGGACCCCCAACAGGAGCACTTTGGAATTCCCAGATCAACGAAGATCTTGGTCGACTTCGGGCAGCGGCGGAGACCGCCCGCAAGCGAGCCGTGCGCGCAGCGACACCGATAAAGCGCACACACCGCCCAGGCTGGGCACAGGCGCAGGTCGTCAAGTCGCTCTACGAGGCGCAGCGGCCGATGACGCCGGCGCAGATCAGCCAAGACATTCTTCGGCGCGAAGGCTTCCTAGTTCCGAGCGCGACAATGATCCGGACCTTGCGGGAGCTGAGGAGCGGAGGCGGATCGGTGGTGAGAGTTTCAACCGGCCACTACGTCTATCGCGAGCCTGCGAGCGATAGAGATGGAGCGCCGTCGTGATGCGTGCTGACGGCACGATCAACGCGTGCTCGATGTCGTACCTACGCAACCGCGCGCAGAACAGACGATCGCGAATCGAGACTTGGGGGCGCCAGCGCGAGCCGGTCGCCGCGGTCACGTTGACAGCCGTCTGGTCTGCCGCGGGAAACGAATCGCCGCCGCTGGACACGTGGCGAAGCCCGAGCGATAACACGCTTCGGCGTGAAGCGCCGCCCTCAACGTGCCGCCCATCGAATGCGGCGGCACGTTGCGGGTGCGGCTTAGTTGGGAACGATCGGCTGGTCGCCGGCCGACCCCCAGAGGTAGTCCTTCGTCACTCCGGTGTAGATGTCCTTGACGTACAGGCGGTTGTTGGACGGTCGAAAGACCGCCAGATCCGTTTTGGACGTTCCGATGTAGTCCGCGGGCACGGGGATGTCGCCGTCTTGGCCGAACTGGTAGCTGTACTCAGCGCCACTGGTCGTTTTGATCAAGAAGTAGCTGCCGGCCGGCCGGTAAAGCGCCATGTCGCTCTTGCTATCGCCGACGAAGTCACCGGAGATCGGCTTGTCGCCGTTGCTGCCCCACTGGTAGCTGTACTCAGCACCGCTGGTGGTCTTGAACAGGAAGTAGCTGCCGGCCGGTCGGTAC
>JAVHXX010000194.1 GCA_031119595.1 Patulibacter sp.
GACATCATCGTGATGGCGTCGCTCGCCGTGATCGCGTCGAGCTACACGTTCCTGTTCTTCGGGTTCGACAAGCTCAGCTCCTCGGCCGCGGCGCTGATCATCGGCTCGATCGTGTGGATCGCCGTGATGACGTGGGTCGCGTGGCGGGGCATCGAGCTCTCCGCGCGCACGCAGCAGGCGCTGTTCGTGGTCGAGGTGATCGTGATCGTCACCTTCTCGATCGCGTGTTTCGCGAAGGCCGGCGGGCACCCGGGCCACATGAGCCCGTCGCTGGAATGGTTCAACCCGTTCGGGGTGTCGTTCGGGGTCCTGGCCCAAGGCGTGCTGCTGGGTCTCTTCATCTACTGGGGCTGGGACACCGGCGTGTCGATCAACGAGGAGACGGAGAACTCCCGCGAGACGCCCGGCACCGCCGCGGTCCTGTCGACCGTGCTCCTGCTCGCGATCTACCTCGTCGTCGGCACCGCCACGCAGACGTACGGTGGGACGAAGGCCATCGCGGACAACCCGGACGACGTCTTCTCGTTCCTCGGGCCACAGGTGCTCGGGAGCTGGTTCTCCCACATCCTGTTCCTGATCATCGTGATGTCGAGCGCCGCCTCGACCCAGACGACGATCATGCCCGGCGCCCGTCAGGCGCTGTCGATGGCCCGGCGCAAGTCGATCCCGGCGAAGTTCGGCCGGATCCACCCGAAGCTGCAGACGCCCGACTACGCGACGATCTTCGTCGGCGTGGTCTCCGCCATCTGGACCACGTTCCTGCTGTGCGTGAGCCCGGGCCAGAGCGTCCTCGGGGACTCGGTCACGGCCGTCGGCTTCGCGATCTGCTTCTACTACGGCGGCACCGCCCTCGCCGGCGCGTGGTTCTTCCGCCGCGCCTCGCTCGAGGGCGTGCGGGCGTTCGTCGAACTCATGGTGCTGCCGCTTCTCGGCGGCGTGCTCATGACCCTGATCTTCGGGTACGCGCTCTACGAGTACTTCAACCCGGACAACACCAACAGCGCCGTCCTCGGCGTCGGCATGCCGGTCGTGATCGGCATCGGATTCCTGCTCCTCGGGGTGCCGCTGATGCTGTGGTGCATGACGCGCTACCAGGCGTTCTTCCGTGGCGAGACGATGCCGTCGCTCGAGAGCTACGAGCAGAACCAGGAGGATCCGTCGATCCTCGCGGCCCTCGAGCCCGATCTGCCCCACGGCTCCTCGAAGTCCGATCCCCCGCCGCCGGACGCCGCTCCCGAGCTCCCGTCGGCCGGCCTCGAACCCGACGCCCCGCCCGCCAGCGCCTGAACCCTCGCCGCCGGTCACCTCGCGGACACGGGCCGCGGGGTGACCGGCGGCAGGCGTGGCCACCCGCCCGTCAGGCCGCGAGGCAGCGCGACTCGCCGTCCGCGACAGGTGGGTCGCGCTGCGCCACCCGCCGTCCGCGGCAGGCGTAGCGGTGCACGACGCATCCGCTCATTTGAGGCCTCGGCGGACCATCGTCAACACGGGGCACGGTGCTTGCTGAGCGACGCTCAACTCAACTGTGACGGCGACCCCACTTCTCGCCTCCGGCGCGGAAGTGGTTGGGCCAGGAAATCCCGAGATTCCGGGACAAGTTGAGGGCGTGTCAACACAGTGCCCGCGTTCTGGCGCCATAACGACGTTTCGACAGCGGCACCCGTCCTGTCAATACGCCATGATCCGGCGCGGCAATGCACCCGGCCCCCACTCCCCCGAGGGCCGGGTGCGGCGCCACATGGTCGAGGCGCGCGCAGGCGGCCGCTCCGAGCGTCCACGGCCGTGGTGACGAGGCCGTGCGCCACGACCGGCCGCGTTCTACCGGAAGGTAGACGGAGAAATCGACTGAGACGTCCTGTCGATATCTCCGTCCAAGTCTCGGGGCATCGCGCTTCCGACCTGGGATGCGCCCCCGGCCCCGCACCACGAGCCGCCGCAACGCGCGCGGACGACCAGCGCCGGCCCGCACGGACCCGCACGACCACTGGCGTCCGAACGGAGCAGCACCCTGCCCCGCCCCGACCCCGCCGCCCCGACCGAACGCAGCTCGGCCTCGGTGGGTCCCCACGGCACGGAGTTGCCATGGAGCCCCACCGAGGCCGAGCCGCCTGCGTCGATGCCGCCGCAGCGACCGTCGACCCGCCGCGGCGAACCGCAGCGCACCGCGGCGCGCGGACCCCTCGTGAAGGTCCGCGCGCCGCGGGTGTGTCCCTGGATGCCGCGCCCTGCGCGGCCGCGCTACGTGCGCCGCGTGATCCGGCGGCCGGAGGTCGCCGCGTCGAGCGCCACGGCGCCGAGGAGCACGGCGCCGGTGACCATGAACTTCACCGACGACTGGAACGCGAGCAGGTCCATGCCGTTGGAGATCGACCCGATCACGAGTGCACCGAGCAGCGCGCCCCACACCGAGCCGCGGCCACCGAAGAGGCTCGTGCCCGCGATGACCGGACCGGCGATCGAGAGCAGGAGGAGGTCCGATCCGCCCGAGCTCTGGTTGACCGCCTGGAGGCGCGACGCCGCGAGGATGCCACCGAAGGCGGCCATCGTCGACGCGAGCATGAAGACGATCGTCCGCACGCGGGCGACCGGGATGCCGGCGCGCCGCGCGGCCTCGTCGTTGCCGCCGACCGCGAACACGTGCCGGCCGAACTTCGTCCGCGTGAGGAGCGCGTGGAAGATCGCCACCAGACCGACGAGGATCACGAGCGCCAGCGGCACGCCGCGGTCGCCGTTGACGATGAACACGCCGCCGAACAGCGCCACCGCCGCGGCGACGAGCCGCAGCACGGAGCTGACGACCGGCGCCTGCACGAGCCCGGCCTTGCCGCGCTGACGGCGGTGACCGAGCTCCGAGAGCACGAGGCCGGCGACCACGATCGCGGCGACGAGCCACCCGAGCCAGTGCGCGAGGAACACGCTGGCGAGGTTGAGGATCGCCTGGTCCTGGATGTTGACGGTGCCGGTGTTGCCGAGGACGTAGAGCTGCGCGCCCTGCCAGGCGAGCAGGCCCGCCAGCGTGACCACGAAGGTCGGGATGGCGAGCCGGGTCGACACCGTGCCCTGGAAGATGCCGATGGCCGCGCCGACGGCGAGGCCCGCGAGCATCGCGGTGTACGCACTCCATCCGTGCTTCACGGACAGGATCGCGGTCACGGCCGAGGCCAGACCGGACACCGCACCGACCGACAGGTCGATCTCCCCGAGCAGGAGGACGAGCACCACGCCCACGGAGATCGTGCCGGTCGCGGCGATCTGCAGGGTGAGGTTCGTGAGGTTGACCGAGGTCAGGAAGTTCGAGTTCGCGATCTGGAAGATGATCCAGATGAGCGCGAGCACGACCAGCACGCGCAGCGAGCCGAGCTCGCCCGCCGCGAGGCGGCGGAGCGTGCGGGAGATCGGACTCCCGGTGAGGTCGACGGCGTCGCGTTCGGCGACCGTCTGCGGTGCGGCACTCATGCCTGGTCCTTCTTGAGCGTGGAGACGACCGAGGGCTCCGGCACGGCGGCAGCCGCGGCCTTCGCCGAATCGGCACTGACGCCGGTGATCGCGGCGACGACCGCCTGACGCTGGTCGTCGGTCGCCGGGTACTCGCCGCCGTTGCGGCCGAGCCGCAGCACGACGATGCGGTCCGCGACCTCGAACACGTCCGAGAGGTTGTGCGAGATGAGGATCACCCCGAGCCCGCGCGCCTTCAGGCGACTCACGAGTGCGAGCACCTGGGCCGTCTGGGCGACACCCAGCGCGGCGGTCGGCTCGTCGAGGATCACGATCTTCGGGTCACCGAGCAGCGAGCGCGCGATCGCGACCGACTGCCGCTGACCGCCGGAGAGCATCCCGACCTCGGTACGAACGGACGCCAGCGTCTTGACCTGCAGCTCGTTGAGGAGCTCGATCGCGTGCTGTTCCATGGCGACCTCGTCGAGGCGACTGAACGGCTGGTTGTGGGCGCGTTCCTCACGCCCGAGGTAGAGGTTCTCGACGACGTCGAGGTTGTCGCACAGCGCGAGGTCCTGGTACACCGCGGCGATGCCGAGGGCCTTGGAGTCCGTCGGGCTGCGCACGCTCACGTCGCGGCCGTCGAAGGTGATCGTGCCACCGTCGGCCGGGCCCGCGCCCGAGATCGTCTTGATGAGGGTGGATTTGCCGGCGCCGTTGTCCCCCACGAGCGCAACGACCTCTCCGGCGTAGACCTCGAGGTTGACGTCGTCGAGCGCGCGAACGGCCCCGAACGTCTTTTGGATGCCCTGCAGCTTCAGCAGCGGGGCGGCCCCGCCCGGCGCCTTCGCGCCGAGCGGGTCAACAGCAGCCGCGTGGGTCATGAGATGCCCAGTGCGGTGCACGCCTTCGCGTAGGTGCCGGTGCAGATGTCCGACGCCTTCAGGAAACCGTCCTTGATGATGGTGTCCTTGACCTTGTCCTTCGTGACCGCGACGGGCGTGAGGATGATCGACTGGATGTCGGCCGTCCCGTTGTTCGTCGTGCCGGTGATGAGACCGGCCGGCGCGCCCTTGCCCTGCACGAGCGACACGGCGAGCTTGGCGGCGTCCTCGGCCTCCGGCTTGATCGCCTTGTAGACGGTCATGCCCTGCTCACCCGCGACGACGCGCTGCACGCCTGCGAGCTCCGCGTCCTGACCGGTCGACGGGATCTTCGTCGGATCCATGCCGGCCGACTTCATGGCCGCGATGGCGCCACCGGCGGTGCCGTCGTTCGCGGTGTAGACGCCGTCGATGTTGTTCTTGCCGAGGGCCGTGATGGCCTGGTCCATCTCGTTCTGGGCCTCATCCGGCGACCAGTCCGGCGTGTCGTACTCCTTGCCGATCTTCACACCGGAGGAGTCGAGGACCGAGTGCGCACCCTTCTTGAAGAGCGCCGCGTTGCCGTCGGTCGGGGCACCGTTGATCATCACGATCTGCTTGCCCTTCGCATCGCCGAGCTGCGAGACGAGCGAGGTCGCCTGGAGCTTGCCGACAGTCTCGTTGTCGAACGAGATGTAGTAGTCGGGCTTCGAGCCGCCCGCCACGAGGCGGTCGTACGAGATGACCGGGATCTTCGACTGCGCCGCGCGCTTGACGATAGAGCCGGCGGAGGCCGCGTCGACCGGGTCGAGCACGATCACCTTCGCGCCGTTCGTGATGGCCGCCTCGGCCTGCTGCTGCTGCTTGGAGGCGTCCTGGTCGGCGTTGGAGTAGAGGATCTGGCAGTCCGAGCAGGACGCCTTCACGGCCGCCTCGAAGAGCGGCTTGTCCTGCGACTCGTAGCGCGTGGTCTTGCTCTCCGGCAGCAGGAGGGCGATCTTGCCGCCCTTCGCCGTCGAGGAGCCCGAGCTCGCGCTGCCGTCCGACGAGCTGTCGCTGCCGCAGCCGGCCATCGCGAGCGCGGTCGTCGCGCCGACGAGGCCGACCATGGCCTTGGTTGAGATGGTCATACGTCTCTCCTGGGGTGGTGCATGGTGCGCCCTCGGGCGCCGGTGTGTGGTGCGCTGAGGGCGCGGAGGGCGAACGCGCGGGATGCACGCTCGCCGGAGTGGTGCGCAGCGCCGGCGGCAGGGGCCGTGGTGCACTGGCGGGTGGGAGAAGTTGGGTGCGGGGTCATCGCGTGGACCCCATGCGGGCGGAGCTGAGGCGCTCGGTGTCGCCGATCACGAGCGACAGGCCGCCGAGCAGTTCGGCGCGGCTGCCGAGCTTGCCGCCGACGAGCTCGACGCTGCCGAGCACGGCCGGCAGGGCGAAGCGGGTGAGCGATTCCTGGATGCCGTCGAGGAGTGAGGAGTCCTCGCCGCCGAGGTCGCCGCCGATCACGAGGCGCTCGGGGCCGAGCACGTTCGAGAGGTCCGCGAGGGCGCGGCCGATGGCACGGCCCGCGTCGACGAGCACCCGCCGGCAGCCGACGTCCCCGGCGACGGCCAGCTCGACCAGTCCGCGGGTGGTGAGGTCCGGGCCATGGCGGCGCTGCAGGAGGCGGAGCAGGGTCGAGGCGCCGGCGACGGTCTCGAGGCAGCCACGGTTGCCGCAGCGGCAGATCTCGCCCTCGGGATCGTGGAGCACGTGGCCGAGCTCGCCGGCGGAGCCCGCGGCGCCGCGGTGGAGCCGGCCGCTCAGCAGGATCCCGGCGCCGATGCCGGAGGCGACCTTCACGTAGACGACGTCGCTCGCGCCGATCCCCGCGCCGAAGCGTGCCTCGCCGAGCGTGGCGAGGTTCGCGTCGTTGTCGACGATCACGCCGACGGGGTGCCCGAGCCGCTCCGCGAATTCGACCGCCGGGTTGCGGCCGACCCAGTCCGGAAGGATCACGGAGCTGCCGACGGCGCCGGTGGCACGGTCGATCGGACCCGGCAGACCCATCGCCGCGCCGATGAGGTCCTCGAGGCCGAGCCCGGCCTCGGCGAGCACCTCGCGCGTGAGCTTGGCGGCGGCGTCGAGGGCGGCCGAGGCGGAGCCGTCGACGTCGATCTTGAGTTCGCGCTCGGCGAGGATCTCGGCGGACAGGTCCGCGAGGGCCACGCGCAGGTGCGTGTGGCCGAAGTCGATGGCGAGCGCGGCGCCCGCGGAACGGTCGAGCGAGAGGAGCGCGCCGGGGCGGCCACCCTGGGCGCCGACGCCGGCGGTCTCGGCGCGGTCGACGACGAGGCCGTCGGCGATGAGCTCGCTGATCAGGCCGGAGATGGTCGAGCGTGAGAGGCCCGTCCGGCGGGCCAGATCGGCACGGCTCGCCGAACCACTGCTGCGCAGCGCATCGAGCACCTGCACGCGATTGCGGCGGCGCGTCGAAAGGGGTGCGTTGTCGGGCGACGCGGACATCCGGCGATCACTGTGACCCCCATCACTACGTTTGTCAAGTTTTGAACGAACACCCTGGCATCAAACTCATCGTTTGTTCTTATCCGTCCGATCTACCGTCTTCTGGTTTGGTCAGAGGACAAACCAAACGTCGCCGTCCCAGTTGCCTGGGGCGCGCGCACGCCGTCGATCCGAGAAGACTGGTCAATCCACGCCGGTTCGCTCGGAAACGAACCGACCCATGTTGCGAGTTCCGCCGAACCTGCACGCAACCGCGGAACGGCGCCGCGACGGCGCTCCGCGGCGCCGCGACGGCCGCCCGGGTGCGGACCGTGCCGGAAAGCCGCTCCGAGCCGCACCCGGATGCGGCGGCCCCATATCGCCGCCGCGGCCATCCGGGCGAACCCCACTCAGTGGCCGGGACGCCCGTCGACAGGACCCAGCCGGTACGGTCGCGGCGATGAGCGAGCAGGGTCCGTCCAACCTCTTCGACGTGCGTGGGAAGGTCGCCGTGGTGACCGGCGGGTCCCGCGGCATCGGACTCATGATCGCGCGCGGCCTGCTGCAGGCCGGAGCCGAGGTCGTGATCTCGTCGCGCAAGGCCGAAGCGCTCGAGGCGACCGCTGCGGAGCTCGCTCCGCTCGGGCCGGTGACGGCGATCCCCGCCGACGTGTCGACCCCGGAGGGTGTCACCGCCCTCGCCGAGGCGATCCTCGCGAAGTACCCGAAGGTCGACCTCCTCGTGAACAACGCGGGCGCCACGTGGGGCGCGCCGATCGACGAGTTCCCGGCGTCCGGGTGGGACAAGATCCTCGGCACGAACGTCGAGGGCGTGTTCCTGCTGACGCAGGCGTTGCTCCCGGGCCTGCGGGCCGCCGCGACCCCGGACGACCCGGCGCGCGTCATCACCATCGGTTCGGTCGACGGCCTGCGCGTCCCGATGATGGAGAACTACTCGTACTCGGCGAGCAAGGCGGCGGTGCACATGCTCACCCGCCACCTCGCCAAGCGCCTCGCCGGCGAGCAGATCACGGTCAACGCGATCGCCCCGGGCCCGTTCGAGAGCAAGATGACGGCGTTCATGCTCGCCAGCTCGGAGGGCCGCGACGCCGTCGCCTCGACCGTTCCGCTCGGGCGGATCGGCGAGGACGACGACATCGTCGGCACCACCCTCTTCCTCGCGAGCCGCGCCGGCCGCTACCTCACGGGCACGGTCATCCCGCTCGACGGCGGGATCGTCGGCTGCAACTAGGCGCGGACTACCCGACCGCGAGCAGGCCGGCGGCCTGCTGCGTGGCCTCGGTGCGGTTGCGGACGCCGAGCTTGCGGTAGAGCGCGGTGGCGCTCTT
>JAVHXX010000195.1 GCA_031119595.1 Patulibacter sp.
CCGCCGAGGCGCTCGCCGCAGCCGAGGCCGGGCGCGACCGCAAGGTGATGCTGGCGCAGACCTCTTTCGGTGAGTCGCACGAGCAAGCCTTCCAGGCCGTCGGAGACCTCATGGGCCTCGACGTCCCGGAGGACATCGAGAGCGTCTGGCGCGACACCTCGGCCAAGGCGTTCAGCGCGGTCGTTGACGCGCTCGGCAAGGCGGCGCAGATGCTCCAGATCCCGCCGGAGATGCTGTGGGACCGGATCCCGGGCGTCACCCGGCAAGACGTCCAGCGCTGGAAGGCGGCCCGGGCCGAAGGCGACGCGCTCGGCCAGCTGACCGGCCTGCTGGATCGCCAGGCGGCCGACCCGACCACTCTGCCGGGCGGGGAGCAGACGCGCCCGTCCGGCCTGATCGTGCCCGCCGGCAGCGCGGGCGCCTGATGGCCGACACCGCGCAGGGCCGCCAGCTGACGGAGGCCCACCGCCTCGGCCAGCTGGCCTTGCGCGCCCGGTCGCTGCGGGACCTGCTCGCCCTCTGGGCAGTCGTAGACCCTACCGATCTCTCCGGGACCATCGACACCTTCGTCCACGCGGCTGTCCTGCTGGCCGGCCGGGACTTCACCCTCAGCGCCGGCCTGGCCGCCCGCTATTACGCCCTCTTTCGAGCGGCGGAGGGAGCCCCCGGGCCCGCCCCGGCGGTCACTCTCGCGCTCGCCGCCCCCGAATCAGAGCTCGCCGGAGCGCTTCGGGGCGCGGCCCTGAAGGGGATCGTGGACGCGCGTCGCGCCGGACTCTCCATCGTCTCGGCCAAGGGGCAGGGCCTGGTCAAGGTGGCCGGCGAGCTCACCAAGCAGGTCCTGTCCGGCGGCCGACTGACCGTCCTCGGCGCCCTGCGCCGCGACCGCGCCGCGATCGGGTGGGCTCGGGCGGCCAGCGGCTCCCCGTGCACCTTCTGCCGCACCCTCGTAGCGAACGGCGTCGTGTACAAAACGGAGGGGGCCGCCGATTTCGAGGCTCACGGGCACTGCGGCTGCTCCGCGGAGCCGGTCTATCGACGTGGCCGACCCACCCCGCAGCAGGTCAAATACGAGACCGAATTCCAGACCGCGCAGGTCTGGGCGAGGGAATCTGGCACAATGTCAAGCGGCACGTCTAACAACGCGCTGAACAACTACCGCCGGTGGCTCGACGCCGGAGGCCCCACGGCGGGGAACGCCGGTACGGAGGGATCCGGAGCATGACGCAGTCCGAGGGTGACACGACCACCGAGAGGAAATTCACGCAGGCGGAGGTGGACCGCGTGGTCCGCGACCGCCTGGCGCGCGAGCGCGAGAAGTACGCCGATTACGACGACCTCAAGGCCAAGGCCGCGGAGTTCGACAAGAATAAGTCGCAGTTGGATCGGATCGAGGCCAAGTTGGCCGAGTCCGATGCGCGCGCGGAGAAGGCCGAGCGGGCCAACCTCCTGCGCGAGGTGGCCGACGAGCTGGACGTGGACATGAAGACCCTGCGTCGCCTCCGTCTGGAGGGCGACACCAAGGAGGCTCTTCTTGCCGACGGCCGGAGCGCCATGGAGGACACCGGGATCAAGCCCCGGGGCAAGAGCACCAAGGAGAAGGACGGCGCCGCCACCGGCAACGAGGGCGACGACGAGAACGGCGACACCGGCACCAACCGGAACGACGAGAACCGCGACGACGACCGCCGCCAGCGCCGCACCCCGGCGCAGCGACCGCAGGAGAACCTGCGCTCCGGCGGTGGCACCGCGCCGTCGCGGGAGGAGACCGACCCGGGCAAGCTCGCCGCACTGATCAACGGTCGCGGCTGATCATCGCGGTACGGATAGGCCGACCGCTGAAAGAAAGGGACATACGGTGGCAAACAAGTTCCTGAAGCCGTCGGTCATCGCCAACGCCTCGGCGGGCCTGCTCCTGCCGGAACTGGTCGTGGCCCGTACCGTCTGGACGGACGCGGTCAACCCCGGCGAGTTCGTCGGGGCCCTCGACGACACGGTGAGCCTGCGCGTCCCCGCGCGCCGGACGTCCCGCAAGCGCACGCTGCGCGCCGGGACCACGATCGTCAACGACGTGTCCAACGAGTACAGCGTGCCCGTCAAGCTGGACACCGACGTCTACAACGGCGCGCCGATCACGGACGAAGAGCTGACCCTCGACATCGTCGACTTCGGCAAGCAGATCCTCCGGCCGCAGGTCCTCGCGGTCGCCGAGGGCGTCGAGGACGAGATCATCGACGAGATCGAGGGCGCGACCTACGCGGCCGGTATGACCATCGACCCGACGGACACGGAGTACGTCGTCTCCGGCGAGACGGACTGGTACCTCGTGGCCCTGGGCGCCAGCAAGGCGCTCGACCTCAAGAACGTCCCGTCCGGCGACCGCTACCTGATCGTCGGGACCAACGTCAAGTACGGCATCCTCTCGTCCGACCGCTTCAGCAAGTACAACGAGGTGGGCCCGGACGCCGCGGACGCCCTGCGTCGTGCGAGCCTCGGACGGATCGCGAACTTCGAAGTCGTCCACTCCACGAAGATCGACCCGGACGCCGCGTACGGCTACCACCGGACCGCGTTCGTCCTCGCGACCCGGGCGCCGGCCGTGCCCCGCGGCGTCGCGTTCGCGCAGATCCAGGCCGCCAACGGCGAGACGGCTTTCTACAACGGAATGTCGATCCGCTGGCTCCAGGACTACGACTACACGAACACGACGAACCGGTCCCTCGTGAACACCTACGTGGGCACCGCGACGGTCAAGGATCCGGTGGATATCGCCAACCCCAACAGCACGATGCGTCTCGACCGCGCCGTCAAGATCGTCGAGGGTTCCTGACGATGACGTCGTCCGGGCCCGGGGCCTTGGGCCGCACCCATCCGGGTGGCGGCGCGGGCACCGGGCCCGGACCGGCTCACCCCCCGAGGCGGAAGCGGTTCGCCTCGAACTTCTCCGGCTCGGTGGCGTAATCGTGGAGCCAGGGCATCGTCGTATCGGCCAGCTCCAGCGGAACGGTGATGGTTCGCCGCACGGCCCCGTGACGGGTCGGCTCCAGCCGCGAGAAGGTGCGGGTACGGCAGTCGGTCAGCAGATTCGTCATCCACCAAAGCTAGCAGAAAACCTAGGGGGTAGGAAGTGACCCAGCCCTACGAGGACGACCTCCCCCCGCTGGCCACCCGCGAGCGCCTCGGCCGCCTGCTCGGCTACGGCGATGCAGGCTTCCCCACCACGGAGGAGCAGGACCGCGCGGACGAACTCCTGGCGGCCGTGAGCGAGGAGATTCGCGACGTCGCCGGCATCACGTGGACCGACGACGACGGGGAGCTCACCGGTGTCCCCCCGAAGGTGCAGAGCATCTGCGCCGCTGCCGCGGCCCGGGCCTTCGGTAACCCCGAGGGCCTCACGCAGCGGACGATCGGCGACAGCACCAAGGGGTGGGACCGGACGGCACGGGAGGGCGGCGAGGTCGTCTTCCTGACGGAGCGGGAAGAGCGGCAGGTGCGTCGCGCCGCCGGCAATACGTCCATGGTGAGCGTCACCACGGTCAGCGCCTACGACTACACCTGGATCGTGGACCCGCTGAATGAGGTCGCGCTGTGATCTACTCCGTCCCGATCGGCGCCTACGAGACCAACGAGACGGTCTCGGTGTGGCGCCGGACGTATGTGGACGACGACGCCGGCGGGTCCTCGTACGAGTACGTGGACGTCTCCGACCCCGATCACCCGCTGCGGGTCAAGGTCTCCCAGCCCGCCGCCGCAGAGCAGATCGAGGCGCAGCAGGCCGGATCGAGCATGACCATGATCGTGCACATGCACCCCTCCGCCGACGTCCGCCGGGGCGACGAACTCCGCCGATCCGATGGCGATCGGCTCCGGGTGAAGTACACGATCCACCCCTCCGAGCGCGTCTACCTGCGCGCGGACTGCGAGCTCATCCAGCCGGAAGGGCGCCTCGAATGAAGATCTACCGGACCGGCCGCCACTGGGGCGTCACGGTGGTGGAAGAGGACTCCGACGGCCTCCCGCCCCGGCTGATCGCCACCGCGCAGAGCACCGCCGACGCAGAGCGACTGATCGTCGCGCTCAACCTCTTGGAGCAGGCCGGTCAGCCGGAGGAGCCCTCCGTCATCCACCTCTCCCCGGAGGCGGCCTCGGAGTTCCGGGCCTTCCTGGAGCGGGCGATTCGCCCGTGAGCGCGCCCACCTGGACGATTCTGGTCCCGACCATCCCCGAGCGCGCTGAGACCTTCGGGCGCCTCATGTACTGGCTGCTCCCCCAGCTGGAGGAGCACGGTGGTCGCGTCACGGTCCTCGCCCGGCGCAACGTCGGCGCCATCCCGCTCGGGGAGCTCCGCGACCTCATGCTGCACGCGGCCCCCGGGGAGTACGTCTCGTTCATCGACGACGACGACATGGTCCCGGACTACTACGTCGTCGAGGTGCTGCGCGCCCTGGAGGACCGGCCCGATCACGTCGGCTTCCAGCTCAACTACTTCGAGGACGGCAGGCTCTCGGAGGTCGTCGACCACTCCCTGCGCCACGGTCGCTGGCACCGCAACCTGGAGGGTCAGCTAGTCCGCGACCTCACTCACATCGATCCCGTCCGGCGCGACCTCGCACTGCGGGGGCAGTTCGGCGCCGCGCGGCGTGGCCGCGCTGAGGACCGCGCGTGGGTCAAGCAGGTGCGCCCCCTGTTGAAGACCGAGGCGTACATTGACAAGATCATGTATCACTACCTCTGGTCGGAGGCGGGGTCCAGCTGGGCGCGCAACCGGGTCATAGCCCCGGCCTCCGTTCCGCTTCCCGAACTCCGCTCGCCATACGCGCGGTGGGACCCGGCGAGCGTGTAGAGCTCCGCCATGGGCACCGGGCCCGTGCTCCCGGTGCGGGCGCCCGGTCACCTTGACGCCGACGTCCCGCGTCTCAGCACTCCCGGCACGGGCGGGGTGCGAGCCACAAAAACGTCACCGCTTCCGGTGACCGGGCAGGTCATCTGCCCTACGAGAAGAACCCTAGCAGGTTTGCTAGCAGGTGGCAACAGGCCGACTCCAAGTCCTGCTAGAATTTCTGCCATGCTCTCTGGCCCCATGGCGATCATCGTCCCCACCCGTTCCCGCCCGCAGAACGTCACGCGGGTCGTGGACGCGTGGCTCGCCACCGACGCGTTCGCCGGCGCAGAGCTCTGGTTCGTGCACGATGCCGATGACCCGCAGTGCTCCGAGTACGACGACGTCCTGGAGGGCCTGGAGGAGACCCGGGGAGCGTACGGATCGATCCACGCGCTGACCCTGCCGACGTGGCTCCCGCTCGTCCCGAAGCTGAACGCCGCGACCGCTCACGTGCTGGAGTGGTACCCGGAGACGGCCATCGTCGGTTTCGCCGGTGACGACCACCTTCCGCGCACGCCCGGGTGGACGACCCATTACCGCGAGATCCTCGGAGGCTTCCCGCTGGGCGGCACCGGCGTGGTCTATCCGGACGACGGGTACCGGCAGGACATCCCCACGTCGTGGGTCATGACCGTCGACATCGCTCGCGAACTTGGCAATGCGCAGGTCCCGGCGCCGGTGGAGCACCTCTATTGCGACAACGCCGTGGCCGATCTGGCTGACGCCGCGGGGTGTCTGGCCATGCTCCCCGACGTCCTCGTGGAGCACATGCACCCGGTCGCCGGCAAGGCGGACCGGGACGCGCAGTACGACCGGGTGAACAGCGGGGAGCAGTTCGCCAAGGACCGGCGCGCGTATCGTCGCTGGAAACGTGACGTACTCCCGAGGCAGGCGCGCCGGATCCGCGCGCTGCGCCCGGGCGGGCAGGAGGAGAGGGCATGAGCGAGATCATGGTGGCGCGCCGGTCGTGCGTCCTGAAGACGAACGACGGGACCAAGTACCGTCTCAAGGGCGGCGAGACGCTGGCGGACGCTGCGCACCCCGCGGTCGTCGACCGGCCGGAGTCCTGGCGCCCGGTCGAGATCCACCTCCCCGCCGAGGCGGACATCCCGACGGAGGGCAGCGTCGTCCTCGGCGGGGAGGACCGTCTCCAGGTGGCCGACGATCTCGACGCGTACGCCACCCTCCTGGAGAGCCTGGCAGGTCTCGTCGACAGCCTGGAAGCCAAGGGCTACCCGCCCCCGCCGGAGGCGGAGCGGGGCCCCGGGTGGTTCGCGGCCTACGTCCAGCGCGTCGTCAGCACCGCGGAGGTCTGCTCCACCGCGACCGCCTCGACTCCTGACGACGTCCCGCCCCCGCCGCGGCCGGCCGCGCGCAAGGCCGCCTCCCGGAAGTCCACCGGTGGCTAAGCCGGGGAAGACGGACGTCACCATCACGGGGACGAGCGCGCTCGCGAAGAGGCTCAAGGGGCTCCCGAAGGACGTCGAGAGGGCCGCGATCGCGGCCGTCAAAGAGGTCACGCTCGCCAGCGCCAAGGAGATGCGTCGTCGCGCGCCACGGGACACGGGCGCGCTCCAGGAGTCGATCGTCAGCGACTTGGCGAACGCCAAAGGCCTACGGCCGGTCGGCATCGTGCGGGCCACCGCGCCGCATGTCACGATCGTCAACGAGGGCACGTCGACTCGGCGGGCAAACCCGTTCGCCACGACGACGGCCGAGTCCGCCCGCAAGAAGTTCCCCCGAGTCGTCGCCCGAGAGGTTCGTAAGGCCGCCGAAGGGAAGGGTCGATGACGATCCCGCAGTCCGTCAGCAAGCGGCCGTCGCTCGCTGTCCAGCGCGCCATCGTCGCGCTCCTCAAGGCGGACAGTGCGCTGACGACCCTGCTCACCGGCACCAAGGTGTACGACGGCGACGCGCCGGAGGCCACGCCGCAGCCGTACGTCATCGTCGGCGATCACCTCTCCACCGACTCCGGGGACCTGACGTCCTTCGGCCGCGAGATCCTGTCCACCATCCATGTGTGGACCAAGACCCGTAGCAATGTGGCCGGCGAGGACATCGCCAACCGGATCAACCAGTTGCTGGACCGGCAGCACCGGAGCCTCGCCATCGTCGGCCACCGCGCGGTGTACGTCCGCCTGGAGTTCGATCAGGCCCTCGGCGACCCGGATCCGCAGCTGCGCCACCACGTGCTGCGGTACCGTATCGAGACAGCACAACTGGCCTAGGCAGGAGAAATGGCATGAGCGGTCAGGACGGATTCGGGACCCTCTTCCAGCGGGGCAACGACGCGGGGAACGTGTTCGTGACCATGGGCGGAGTCACGAACATCAGCGGCCCGGCGCGGTCGCGGGAGACGATCGACGTCACCGCGCACGACAGCCCCGACGGCTGGATGGAGTTCATCGGCGGGCTGAAGGACGGCGGGGAGGTGTCGTGCGACATCAACTACGACCCGTCCGACGACACCCACGATCTCGACGACGACTTCGACGACGTCACCCCCCGCAAGTACCGGATCGTCCTGTTGCCGGGTACCGAGGACGAACACACCTGGACGATCAACGGCGTCCTGACCGGCCTGGAGGACGAATTCCCGTACGACGACAAGATGACCCGGTCGCTGACCATCAAGGTCACGGGCAAGCCGACGCTCGTTCAGACCGGTAGCTGACCGGCGCTACCGAGCACCACAACAGGGAGAGATTGATCAATGGCACTACTCAGCAAGGACGCCATCCTCGGCGCCGAGGACCGCGAGTACGCGATCGTCTCGTGCCCGGAGTGGGGCGGTGAGGTGCGCGTGCGCAGCATCACCGGCCGCGAGCGGGACACGTACGAGCAGTCCCTGATCGACCAGCGCGGCGGTGACCGGAAGGTCAACACGCGCAACGCCCGGGCCAAGCTCATCCTCCTCTCGGCGGTCGACGAGAGCGGCGCGCGGCTGTTCAGCGACGACGACCTCAGCCGGCTCGGAGGCAAGAACGCGCGCCCGCTCGACCGCCTCTTCGACGCGGCGCGCAAGCTGTCCGGCCTCTCTGACGATGACGTCGAGGAGCTGACGGAGGATTTCGACAGCGACCCGGACGCCAGCTGATCTACCGTCTAGCCCTGGAGATGGGGTGCACGGTGGGTGAGTTGCTGGACCGGGTCAGCTCCAAGGAGCTGACCCGGTCCAGCAA
>JAVHXX010000196.1 GCA_031119595.1 Patulibacter sp.
GAGCACGGAGGCCGCGGCATGAGCCGCCGGCCGGTCGCGGTCTCGGCCGTGGGGCGTCACGCGGCGGGGTCGCTGGCATGAGCGGACTGATCGTCGACCACCACCCGGGCTTCACGCAGGCCGCGCACGAGGATCTCGCCGACGCGCAGATGCGCCGCAACCTCCGCAAGGCGACCACCGCGATCCGGGCCAAGCGCGCGAACGTCGTCAGTGAGGTCGACGACTGGGAGGCGATCCGCGAACGCGGCCGCCGGATCAAGGCCGCCACGATGGCGGACCTCGACCAGCACCTGCTGACGCTCGAGGCGTCGGTGCAGGCCGCCGGTGGCACGGTCCACTGGGCGTGCGACGGCGCCGAGGCGAACCGCATCGTGATCGACCTCGTGAAGGCCGAGGGCAGCGACGAGGTCATCAAGGTCAAGTCGATGGCGACCGACGAGATCGCCCTCAACGACGCCCTCGAGGGCGCGGGCATCACGCCCTACGAGACCGACCTCGCCGAGCTGATCGTGCAGCTCGGAGGCGACCGCCCGTCGCACCTGCTCGTGCCCGCGATCCACAAGAACCGCGCCGAGATCCGCGAGCTCTTCCGCGCGAAGCTCCCGGGCGCCGCCGACGTCACCGACGACCCGGCCGCGCTCGCCGAGGCCTCTCGGCAGTTCCTGCGCGAGCGGTTCCTGCGCGTGCGCGTCGGGATCAGCGGGGCGAACTTCGCGGTCGCCGAGACGGGCACCGTGGGCGTCGTCGAGTCCGAGGGGAACGGCCGGATGTGCACGACCCTCCCGGACACCCTCATCACGGTGATGGGCATCGAGAAGGTGCTCCCGCGCTTCGAGGACCTCGGGGTGATCATGGAGCTGCTGCCGCGGTCCTCGACCGGCGAGCGGATGAATCCGTACACGTCGCTCTGGACCGGCGTGACCCCGGGCGACGGCCCGCAGTCCTTCCACCTCGTCCTCATCGACTCCGGCCGCACCGACGTCCTCGCGGACGAGGTCGGTCGCGAGGCGCTCCACTGCATCCGATGCTCGGCGTGCCTCAACGCCTGCCCGGTCTACGAGCGCGCCGGGGGCCACGCCTACGGTTCCACCTACTCCGGGCCGATCGGCGCCGTGCTCACGCCACAGCTCGACAACCTCCAGCACAAGACGGACCTCCCGTGGGCGTCGTCGCTCTGCGGGGCGTGTTACGAGGTCTGCCCGGTGAAGATCAACATCCCGAAGCTGCTCGTGCACCTGCGCACGAAGGCGGTGCGGGAGCAGGGGGGACCGTTCTCCGAGCGCGCGTCGATGGCCGTGCTCGCGCGGACCTTCACCCACCGCCGCCGCTACGAAGCCGCACAGAAGCTCGCGCAGCTCGGCAGCCGCCCGCTCTCGAAGGACGGCCGCATCGAACGTCGCCTGCCCGGGCCGATCAAGGCGTGGCAGTCCGTCCGCGACCTGCCGGAGATCCCGCAGCAGACGTTCCGCGAATGGTGGCAGGCGAACCGATGAGCCGGTGCGCCGTCGCCACCCGGGACCGCGCCGGGACCCACGCGCGCCGTGCCGGGGTGCTCGCGCGCCGTGCAGGGACGGGACCCCGATGAGCGCCGCCCGCGACGCCGTCCTCGGACGCATCCGCACCGCGCTCGGCCCGGACCGCCCGGCGGCCGAGCTGCCACCACTCGATGCGACCGTCCCGGGTCTGACCGGCGCGGCGCTCGTCGAGCGCTTCGCGGAGCGGGTCGCCGACTACCGGGCCACGGTCGTCACCGCCGTCGACGAGCACGCGCTTCGCGTTGCCGTCGACGAGGCGTGTGATCGCCACGGCGTGGCCCGGCTCGGCGTCGCCCCGGGGATCGAGGACGGCCGCGTCCCGGCGGGCGTCACCCGCGCACCGGTCGACGCCGCCACCCGCGACGACGTCGCCGCGCTCACCGAACTCGACGGCGTCCTCGCGGTCGCCACGCTCGGCATCGCCGAGACCGGCACGATCGTCTTCGACGGCGGGCCCGAGTCCGGGCCGCGTGCCGCTTCGCTCGTCCCCGATGTCCTCATCTGCATCGTCGACGCGGCGTCGATCGTCGCCTCGGTCCCGGAGGGCTTCGCTCGCATGGGCGCGCTCGTCCGCGAGAGCGGTCGCCCGCTCACGCTCGTCTCCGGCCCGTCGGCCACGAGCGACATCGAGCTCCAGCGCGTCGAGGGCGTCCACGGCCCGAGGCAGCTCGAGGTCGTGGTGCTCGCACCGGGTGCGTAGCCCGGCCCGGATCAGGCGGTCGATCTCACCCACCCCTTGGGCAGAATCGACTGTCTGATCCCGCCCGCCGCGCATCTTCGAATCAGGCGGTCGATCTCACCCACCCCTTGGGCGGAATTGACCGTCTGATCCCGCCGCCGCCGTGATCAGCCGGCGAGCTCGAGCCGTGCCAGCAGCTCCTCGGCGATCGCGAGCGAGCTCGTCGCGGCCGGCGAGGGTGCGTTGCGCACCCAGGCGACGGTGCCGTCGTCGTCGATGAGGAAGTCGTCGACGAGGTTCCCCCGGTCGTCGACGGCCTGGGCGCGGACGCCTGCGACCGCCCGGGCCACGTCGCCGGCCTGGAGCGCCGGCACGTAGCGGCGGGCCTCGGCCATGAACCGGCGGCGGCTCGCGGAGCGGCGCAGCTCGGTGATCGCGGTGCGCCGCTGGGTCCAGATGAGGCGCCGCGCCCCGGGCCAGCGGATGAGCTCGGCGACGTCGTGGCGGTCGAGGTCGCGCCAGCGGTAGCTCTCGCGGCCGAGCGCGAGGACGGCGTTCGGGCCGACGAGCACGCCGCCGCCGACCCGCCGCGTGAGATGAATGCCGAGGAAGGGCAGTGCCGGATCGGGCACCGGGTAGATGAGCCCGCGGACGAGATCGGTGCGACCCGGCCGCAGCGCGAAATACTCGCCACGGAACGGCACGATCCGCGGCCCGCCGAACACGCCCGACGCCCGCGCCACGAGATCCGACTGCAGCCCCGCGCACACGACGACGCGGTCCGCCCGCAGCCGCGAGCCGTCGCCGAGGAGCAACGCCGCCCCTGCGACGTCGTCGCGCAGCACCCGCACGACCTGCGTCCCGAGCCGCACCTCACCACCGCCTGCGACGACGTCGGCGGCGAGCTGCCGGGCCACCGCGCCGTAGTCGGTGATCGCGGTGGTGGGGGAGTGGAGCGCAGCGATCCCCGCCGCGTGCGGTTCGAGCTCGCGAAGTTCCGAGGCGTCGAGCATGCGCGCCCCCGGCACGCCGTTCGCGACCGACCGCCGGTGCAACTCGGCGAGCCCGGCCAGCTCGGACTCACGGACCGCGACGACGACCTTCCCGATCTCCTCGTACGGCAGCCCGTGCTCGAGGCAGTACGGCTTCAGGAGTTCCACGCCGCGTCGGCACAACCGCGCCTTCAGCGACCCGGGTACGTAGTAGACGCCGGCGTGCACGACGCCGCTGTTGCGCCCCGTCTGGTGGGTGGCGACCGCGCGCTCCTTCTCGAGCACGATGACCTCGTCTCCCGGGTGCGCGCGCACGAGGGCCCGGGCCGTCGCGAGCCCGAGGATGCCACCGCCGACGACGCAGAACCGCATGTGAGCCGCGCTCAGAGCGGCTTGCGGCGCAGCAGCGACCACCGCCACCGCACCCAGTACTGCGCGACGAGGCCCAGGTCGAGTCCGAAGGCGGCACCGTGGCCCAGGGGCCCGGTGACCCAGCGGGCCCTCATCCTCTCGATCGGCGACCGTCTCACGCCCCGGGACTCTAGACGGGAACACCGGTCGGGAGGCGCGTTGCCGGGCCGCGTGACGCTTCTTCCAGATAAGCTCTCACGTCTTATGTCGAGCTCCGAAGTCACCGCCACCACGTCCGAGCTCCCGGAGTCACGGGTACGCCTCGAGGCGACGGTCCCTGCAGAGCTCCTGGAGCGCTCGATCGAGCGGGCCGCCAAGCAGGTCGGCCGCAACATCCGCGTTCCCGGTTTCCGCAACGGCAAGGTGCCGGCGAAGCTCGTCGTCCAGCGTGTCGGCCGCGAGGCCATCGTCGACGAGGCGATCCGCGCGGACATCAACGAGTGGTACGAGAAGGCCGTCGCCGCCAGCGGCATCTGGCCGATCGGTCAGCCCGCGGTCGACGAGCTCGGTGACCTCCCGGGCGAGGGCCAGCCGTTCGTCTTCACCGCGGAGGTCGGCGTCGTTCCCACGGTCACCCTCGGCGATCTCTCCGCGCTGAAGGTCGGCAAGGGCGACCCCGAGGCCGACGACGACCGCATCGCCTCCGAGCTCGAGGTCCTCCAGAACCGCTTCGCGCGCCTCGAGAACGTCGAGCGCGCCGTCGAGACCGGCGACTACGTCGTCATCGACTACCTCGGCAAGCTCGACGGCGAGCCGTTCGAGGGTGGCGAGGGCAAGGGCCAGCTGCTCGAGATCGGCTCCGGCCGGTTCATCCCGGGCTTCGAGGAGCAGGTCGTCGGCGCGGAGGTCGGCAAGGAGCAGACCATCACGGTCACCTTCCCCGAGGACTACGCCGCCAAGGAGCTCGCGGGCCAGGACGCCACCTTCGACGTCACCGTCCAGGAGGTCAAGGCCAAGCAGCTGCCGGAGCTCGACGACGAGTTCGCGCTCGAGGTCGGCGGCGTCGACACGCTCGACGAGCTCAAGAAGGACATCGCCGATCGCATCAAGGAGCAGGAGGAGGGTCGCATCGACCAGCTCTTCCGCCTCGCCGTGCTCGACGCGGCCGCGAAGGCCTCGGGCGTCGAGGTCCCGGACGCGCTCGCGCAGGACCACGCCCACACCGAGTTCCACCGGATGATGCACCAGTACGAGCATCAGGGGATCACGCAGGAGTACTACCTGCAGGCCGTCGGCAAGACCCACGACGAGATGGTCACCGAGGCCGTCCCGGCCGCGGTCGCGCAGCTGCGTCGCCAGGCCGTGGTCTCGGCGCTCGTGGCCTCCGAGAAGGTGGAGGTCTCCGACGCCGAGCTCGAGGAGGCCGTCGAGCCGCTCGCCAAGCAGGAGAAGATCTCGCTCAAGAAGGCGATGGCCCGCCTCGCCGGCCGCGGCCAGATCGACGCCCTCCGCCGCGACCTCGCGGAGACGAAGGCCGTCGACGCGCTGGTCGAGAAGGTCACCACCGTGTCCGTCGAGGAGGCCAAGAAGGCCGACACCGCCTGGACGCCCACCCGCGAAGAGCAGGAAGCCGACCCGGCCTACTGGGCCCGCTAGGCCGCGCGCGCCGGGGCTCGCCCCGGCTCCGCGTCACACATCGGGTGTGACCGACTCCCCACTGACGCTTGAAACGCGACGATAATGAAGCCCGCCCTCCGTGGCGGGTTTCGCGTTTCTTTAGCACCGACTCTCAACATTCCGAGACGGACAGCGCCGGTCGACCATGAGAATCTCCTGCACCTGCCCTCTACGGTTGGTATGACCCGTCGGGCAACCCTGCCCGATGCCCACGCCGACCCGGAGGAGCCAGGAATGCGACAAGCAGACACGCTCGCCGAACCGTCGGTGCGTCGCCGGCTGGTGGACGCCGCCGGCGTCCTCACGACGCCCCTCTTGCCCGACGACTACCTGTCGGTCATCAACCCCCTGTGGTCGTTCAACCGACTCCGCGGACGGATCGAGCAGATCATCCCGCGCACCGACGCCTCCGCCACGGTCGTGATCCGGCCCGGGCGTCGCTGGCCCCGGCACCGCGCCGGTCAGCACACCGCCATCGCGGTCGACGTCGACGGCGTGCGCCACTGGCGCTCGTACTCGCTCACCTCCGACCCGGGTCGTCCGGACGGCTGCATCTCGATCACCGTCAAGGCGGTCGACGGCGGCGCGGTCTCCACGCACCTCGTGCGCGCGGCCAAGCCGGGCGACATCGTCCTCCTCGGGCCGCCCGAGGGCGACTTCCACCTCCCGGGCGATGTCACCCGCACGCCGCTGCTGCTCATCACCGCCGGCTCCGGCATCACGCCGGTGATGGCGATGCTGCGGTCGCTCGAGCGGCAGGGTCGCATCGAGGACGTCGTCCACATCCACAGCGATCGCACCGCCGGCGACGTGATCTTCGGCGAGGCGCTCCGCGGCCTCGCGGGCCGCAACCCCGGTGTCGAGCTCCACGAGCGCCACACCGCGGCCGCCGCGCGCTTCACCCCGGAGGAGCTCGACGCGCTCTGCCCGGACTGGCGTGAGCGCGACACCTACGCCTGTGGCCCGCTCGGCCTGCTCGACGCCGTCGAGGAGTTCTTCGCCGAGCAGGGTGCGTTGCCGCGCCTCCACCTCGAGCGCTTCGAGATCGCCACGCTCTCCGCCGACCCGGACGACGGCGGCACCGTCACCGTCGCGGGCTCGGGCCGCACCTTCGACGCCCCTGCCGGCACGCCGCTCCTGGTCGCCGGTGAGGACGCCGGTCTGCCGCTGCAGAGCGGGTGCCGCATGGGCATCTGCCACACGTGCGTGTGCACGCTCGAGGCCGGTCAGGTCCGCGACCTGCGCACCGGTGAGCTCAAGAGCGAGCCCGGCTCCCACATCCAGCTCTGCGTCTCCGGTGCCGCCGGCGACGTCGAAGTCAGCTTCTGATCGCTTCCCCCGAGTCTCCCCACGAAGGAGTCCAGCCATGACCGTCACCCCAGGCGCCCATCTCACGAAGGCCCAGACCGACGCGCTCGGGCGCGAGCTCGACGCGATCTACGACGAGGTCCGCGCGGACCTCGGGCAGCGCGACCGCGACTACATCCACAAGGTCATCGAGACGCAGCGCAAGCTCGAGCTCGGCGGCCGCGCGGCGCTGCTCATGTCGATCCTGCCGCCGGCGTGGCTCGCCGGAGTGACCATGCTGTCGACGGCCAAGATCATCTCCAACATGGAGATCGGCCACAACGTGATGCACGGCCAGTGGGACTGGATGCGCGATCCGGACATCCATTCGACCACCTGGGAGTGGGACGGCGCGCCGACGTCCGAGCACTGGAAGCACACCCACAACTACGTGCACCACACGTACACGAACGTGATCGGCAAGGATCGCGACCTCGGCTACACGATCATGCGCGTCAGCGGTGACCAGCCGTGGAACCCGGTCTATCTCGCCCAGCCGCTCTACAACGTCGCGCTCGCCGCCACGTTCGAGTGGGCCGTCGCCCTCTACGACCTCGAGTTCGACCAGCTCCTGAAGGGCAAGCTTCCGCTCAGCGAGTACCTGCACCGCTCGAAGGGGATGGCGAAGAAGGTCACGACCCAGTCCCTCAAGGACTACGTCGTCTGGCCGCTGCTCTCGGGCATCTCCGCGCCGACGACGGTCGCGGCGAACCTCACCTCGAACATCGTCCGCAACGTGTGGGCCCACACGATCATCTTCTGCGGCCACTTCCCGGACGGCGGCGCGACCTTCGCCGAGGACGACATCGCCGACGAGTCGCGCGGCGAGTGGTACCTGCGCCAGATGGAGGGCTCGTGCAACATCGAGGGCGGCCCGCTGCTGCACCTCATGTCCGGCAACCTGAGCTACCAGATCGAGCACCACATCTTCCCGGACCTCCCGAGCAACCGGTACAAGGAGATCGCACCCCGTGTGCGCGAGATCTGCGACCGCTACGGGATCCCGTACTCGACCGGCCCGCTGCACAAGCAGTACGGCCAGGTCCTGAAGAAGATCGTCCGGTTCGCGTTCCCCGGTGGCGCGAAGTCCGAGCAGCGCGAGGTGGACCCGCAGCGCGCGTCGCAGCGCAACCCGCGTGCGGCGAGTCCCGCCGACAGCACCCATCGCGGCAAGGCCTCCGGCGTCCGCGCTGCTGCCGCCCGCGAGTCGGTGGCGGCCCAGGCCGTCGAGGCGAAGGCCGTGCCGGCCAAGCGTGCGGCCGCGAAGCGCACCCCCGCGAAGCCGAAGGTCGCCGCTGCCGCGAGGCCGAAGGCCGTCGCGACGTCGAAGGCCGCGTCCGCCAAGCCCAAGGCGACCACGACGGCTCGCGCGACCGCGAAGCCCAAGCCCACGACGGCTCGTGCGACCGCGAAGCCGAAGGCCACGACGGCTCGCGCCACGGCGAAGCCGAAGGCCACCAC
>JAVHXX010000197.1 GCA_031119595.1 Patulibacter sp.
GATGGTCGCGAGCAGCCGGAGGCGGTCCCCGCGGCCGGCCTCCGCGCGCTTCCGTGCGACAAGCGCCTCGACCATCTCGGCGGCGCGCACGTCGCCCGGGTTCGCGACGTTCCACGCGGCCAGCTCCTTGGCCCGCGCCACGTACTTCGGATCGGCGACGAGCCGGCGCACGGCGAGCCGCAGGGACCCCGCGGACGTCCAGCGGCGGGGGAGGCGGAGTCCTGCGCCGGAGTACGCGACGCGGAGGGCGTTCTCTCGCTGGTCGCCGTCGTCGGGCACCACGAGCACGGCGCAGCCCGCCGCGAACGCCCGCACCACGGTGCCATGGCCGCCGTTGCAGACGACGACGTCGGCATCCGGCATGACCTGGGCGTAGGACACCCATTCGACGAGCTTCGACCGGCGACCGACGAGCAGCGGCTGCATCACGTTGCGGCGGTTCGTGGTGCCGAGCACGCGGAACGGCTCGTCGGCGAGCCCCCGCATGGCCGCGCGGAGCATGCGTTGCTCCGGGTCCTTCGAGGTCGACGGCGCGAGGAGCACGAGGGGCTCGTCGCCCGGCGGCAGCTCGGTCTTCTCGTGGCGGGGCTCCCAGAGCAGCGGCCCGGTGACCTGCACCCAGTCCGGCCAGGCGCGGGGATATTCGAGCTGCGGGAAGGTCGCGATGAGCGTGAGCTCGCGGCTGAGCGTCGGCATGGGCCCCGGCGCGGGCGGCAGGTCGAGGGCGATCCGCAGCTCCTCGTACTCGCGCTCGCCCTGCCGGTACCCGGGCTCCATGAGGCGGTTGAAGCGGCGCCAGAACCAGTGTCCGAACGGGGTGCGCGGGTTGCGCATGCCCGCGGAGTACGGCGTCATCCCCGGGTCGGAGATGGGGTAGACGTGCGGCACGAGCGTGACGCTCGGCACCCCGATCCGCTCGGCGATCAGGGCGGAGGTGTTCGAGAGGACATCCGAGATGACGACGTCCGGGGCGAAGTCGCGCACCTCGTCCTCGCTGTCGAGCACGGCTCGGCGCACGGCCTCGTACGGCGCGAGGTAGTCGCCCGTGCCGGGGTCGAGCTCGTACTGGGGAGCCTTCGCGAACCGCAGCCCCTCGGCCTCGATCTCGGGCTGCCAGCGATGCCACGTGTGGATCATCACGTCGTGGCCGCGCGCCTTCAGCGCCTTGCCGAGCGCCATCACCGGGAAGGTGTGCCCGGCCTCGCCGAACGAGCCGAGGACGATCCGCAGCGCCGCGGGCGGGGTGGAGGAGGTCGAAGTCACCGGGAGAGGGAGGAGGCGGAGCCGCGCCGGATCAGACGGCGTCCTCGCCGGGCCGGATGAACGGGATCTCGGGGATGATGCAGTTCGGGGAGAGGCGGAGCAGCATCTGCACCGCGACGGCGATGTCCTCGGGGCGGATCATCTGCTCGGCCGGGACGCCCTCCTGCGCGAACTCCGTCATCGGGGTCTCGACGAAGCCGGGGCAGAGGGCCGTCGAGTGGATGCCGCTCTGCCCGAGCTCGCGGTTCATCGAGATGGTCATGCTGCGCACGGCCGCTTTCGTGGCGCTGTAGGCGGAGAGCCACGCCTGCGGGTGGATCGCGGTGATCGACGACGTGTTGACCACCCGCGCGACGCCGCGCTCGGTCGCCGACTCGCGCAGCATCGCCACGGACTCGCGGTAGTAGAGGAACGCCGCACGCACGTTCGTGTCGAACTGCAGGTCGAAGTGCTTGGCGGTGATCCCGTCGACGGGCTGGCCGATGCCGACGCCGGCGTTGTTCACGAGGAGGTCGAGCCGGCCGAACTTCGCCTTGTGCGCGTCGACCGAGGCCACGATCGAGGCCTCGTCGGTGAGGTTCGCGGGGAACGCGATCACGTCGGCACCGAGCGACTCGAGCTCGGCCCGTGCGGCCTCGAGCTTCTCTGCCCGGCGGGCGACGACGGTGAGGCCGTAACCCTCCTGGACGAGCATGCGGGCGATGGCGAGACCGATGCCGCTCGAGGCACCGGTGATCAGGGCGGCGGGCTGCATCGGGCCATTGTCGCGGAAGGCGTCCGGCGACGGCGGTGAGGGGCCCCACAAAAACGACCACCGGTGACCGCTTCGCCCCTGTGGGGTCCGGCACACAATGGAGAATTCACCTTCAACGTGGCGGCTTCCGGGGGTCCGGTCTGTACCCTCCCGCTGATGCACGTCCCCTCCCCCGAGGCCGTACGCGCGCAGTCGACCGTCCGCGGGCGCCGCAATGTCTCCCTTGCGCTGCTCGTCTCGACTGCTGCCGCGCTCGGGTTCGCCCCCCAGGCTGCGCAGGCCGCGCCGAAGATCCTGCCGAAGACGAAGATCGTGGCCCCCAAGGCCAATGTCGCCGTCCGCGGCACGCTCACGGGGTCGAAGAAGTGCGCCGTCAGCTTCCCGGCGACCACCAAGTCCGTGCAGATCACCGTCACGGGCCCGCTCAGCGCGAAGAAGCCGAAGACGCACAAGCTCAAGGTGAAAGGCACCCGCAAGGCCACCTGCACCTGGAAGACGACCTCCTTCACCGACGGGAAGTACCGCTTCACCGCGAAGGCGAAGGTCAAGGCGGGCGGCTCCTGGTACACGGTGTCGATCAAGCGCGCCGTCAACGTCCGCAACCGCTCGGTGACCGCCGCCTCGAGCACCGAGGGGCCGCAGTACGGCGTGGGGAACACCCGCTACGTCGGCCGCCTCGAGACGCCGTGGGACAGCTACCTGAGCCAGGGCCCGAGCGTGGTCGGCGCCTTCCTGCGCCAGCACATGTGGGAGGTCATCGGCCAGTCGACGTTCTTCGACGACAAGATCTCGTGGGCTCCGCCGGCCCTGGCCTACAAGGACCTGTACGCCATCTACACCGGCGACACGACCACGGCGCAGGCCCATCCGGACTGGATCCTCAAGGACACCGCCGGCAAGCCCGTCTTCATCAACTGGGGCTGCAACCCGGGGCCGTGCCCGCAGTACGCCGGGGACTTCGGCAACCCGTCGTTCCGCGCCGCCTGGATCGCCTCGGCGAAGCAGCTGATCGCGAAGGGCTACCACGGCCTCTGGATCGATGATGCGAACGTCGAGCCGCGCGTGAGCAACGCCGCCGCAGTCGACGAGATGCCCGTCGACCCGCGCACCGGCCAGACCATGACCTTCGCCAACTGGCGCAAGTACATCGCGGAGTTCCTCGAGGAGATCCGCGCCGCGATGCCCAAGTCCGAGATCGTCGCGAACGCCCTCTGGTTCGGTGGCACCTCGGTCGGCCGTGACGCGGACCCGTACATCCAGCGTGCGTACACCGCCGTCGACCGCCTCAACCTCGAGCGCGGCTTCAACGACGGCGGCCTCACCGGCGGCTCCGCTCCCCGTGCGCCGTTCTCGGTCGACGCGTTCATGAAGTTCATCGACCGCATGCACTCGCGCGGCGTCCCGGTCACCCTCGACTCGTCCGCGGGCAACAACCCCGCGGCGTGGGAGTACAACCTCGCGGGCTACTTCCTCGTCGACAGCGGCAAGGACGCCGTCGGTGAGCTCGGCCTGCCCGCCGGCACCTGGTGGAAGGGCTGGGACACGAAGCTCGGCGCCGCCTCCGGAAAGCGCACCCGCGGCGCGGACGGCGTCTTCCGGCGCACGTTCAAGAACGGTCTCGCGCTGCTCAACCCGCCGAACTCCAAGACGGTCACCGTGAGCCTCGGCAAGACCTACGCCCGCATCAACGGGTCGAAGGTCACCTCGGTGAAGCTCGCCGCCGGCACCGGCGCGGTGCTGCACACGCCGTAGCCGCCCCGGCAGCCACGTCGCCACGCGTCCGACGGCCCCGGTCCCGCTGCACGCGGGACCGGGGCCGTCGGCGTTCCGTGAGTGGGCCGGACAGGATTCGAACCTGTGCCTGTCGGGTTATGAGCCCGCTGCTCTACCGCTGAGCTACCGGCCCGCGCGAGGGAGTATCGCGAATGGCGAGGAGCGCGCAAGATTCGCCGCTCCCGAGCGGTTTCCTGCGCAACTCGGCGGCATCCCGGCCCGACCGGAAAAGTCGTGCGGAGATCGGCGGATCACGGAAGGAAGGGAGCCCACATCGTCGAATCGAGTGGCTGCCCATGACCTCAGTGATGACGATCCCCTCCACGGCGCCGCAGTCCCTCTGCGACTACATCCTTGCGCGCTTCGACGAGTTCTCCCGCTCGCAGCGCGACGTGGCCCAGTACATCGTCGACCACCTCGACGAAGTTGCCTTCCAGACGGCCGAGGAGCTCGCGCGCCGCGCGAACACCTCCTCGAGCACCGTCGTGCGGTTCTCGCAGGCCCTCGGCTTCGAGGGCTATCCCGAGCTGCAGCGCTCCGCCCGCGACGAGTACCGCCGCCGGCACGAGCCCGGCGCGGAGACCGGTGGCCTCGGCTCCGGCCCGCTCTTCGGCCTCGACCGCAGCCCGTTCGAGGACGCGCTCGCGCAGGACCACCAGAACCTCGAGACGACCGCGCGTCGCTTGTCCCGCAAAGACGTCGAGCGCACGATCGAGGCGATCGCCACCGCCGAGCGCATCGTCGTCGTCGGCACGGACCAGATGGCGTTCTTCGCGTCCTACCTGCGCCACCTGCTGATGCTGCTCGACCTGCGGGTCGAGGTCGTCGCGTCCGCGTCGCAGGAGTCGCTCCAGCGCCTGGCCCGCATCGATGAGAACACGCTCCTCATCGCGCTCTCGGCCGGTCGCCCGCACCCGCTCGTGGTCCGCGCGATGAAGCTCGCCCGTCACCGCCGCGGCCGCGCGATCGCCCTCGTCGACGCGACCCTCTCCGAGGTCGCGCAGCTCGCGAACACGACCCTCTTCTACTCCAGCGACTCCCCGGCGTACGTCCGCTCGCACGCGGCGCTCCTGTCGCTGCTCCAGGGTCTTGCGCACGGCGTCTACTCCCGCGACACGGTCGGCTTCGACGACCGGGTGCGCGCCTACCGCCTGAAGTAGTTCCCGTCCCGGCGACGCCGGGACCGACCTCTCGAGATCTTGGGTGAGGGCACCGCCGCGGCGGTGCCCTTCGTCGTTCCGGCCGCGATACGGTGCGGCGCATGACCGATGACGGCATCCACGCCGCGCGGGTGGAGGCGGCGTTCCGCCTTCAGGCCGGCGCCTTCGAGCAGGGACCCAACACGGCCGTGTTCACGTCCGACGCGACCTGGATCACCGATCGGATCCCTTGTCCGCCGGATGGGCTCGTGCTCGACGTCGCCGCCGGCACCGGTCATGCCGGACGGCAGCTCGCGTCGCGCGCGCGGGCCGTGGTGGCCCTCGATGCCACGATGGCGATGCTCGAGGCCGGGCGGGCCTCGGCGCTCGCCGACGGCCTCGACTCCGTGGTCTTCATGCGCGGGGACGCCGAAGCTCTCCCGTTCCTCTCGGGCACGTTCGATGTCGTCCTCTCGCGCTACGCGTTCCATCACCTCCGTCGTCCGTCCGTGGTGCTGGCCGAGATGCGCCGGTGCGTGACGCCGGGCGGGACGCTCGTCCTCGCCGATCTCGTCGCGGACGACGATCCGGCCGTGGCCCAGCGTCAGGACCGACTCGAGATCCTCCGTGATCCCTCGCATGCCGCGCTGCTCTCCGTACGGGAGGCGACGGCCCTGTTCACGGAGCTCGGCACCGGACCGGTCGACGTGGAGGTGCGCAGCACCGCGCGGCCGCTCGGACCGTGGCTCGAGCAGACGCGCACCGCACCCGAGGCGGTCGCCGAGATCACCGCGGCGCTCGACGCCGAGCTCGCCGGAGGCCCGTCGACGGGCCTGTCCCCGACGCTGGTCGACGGCGAGCGGTGGTTCACGCAGCGCTTCGCGGCGCTGCAGGCGCTCGTCGACTGACGCGACGGTTCGGTCTCCACGCGACCGATTCGTCGCATGGTGCGCCGCGCGGCTCAGCGGCCGGGCGCGAGCGGGCCGACGCCGGCGTCGCTGGCGGCGATGACGCGGTGGCGGCCCGAACGCTTGGCGGCGTAGAGGGCGCGGTCGGCGGCGACGAGGAGGCTGTCGGCGTCGGGGTGGACGTCGTCGAGGGCGACCACGCCGGCGCTCACGGAGAGCGGGGCGGGGTCGTTGGCGGTGGTGAAGTCGAGCGCCTCGGAGAAGCGCTCCGCAAACGCCCGCGCGCCGGACTCATCGCTGCGCAGCAGCACCACGAGGAACTCCTCGCCGCCGAGCCGTGCGGCGACGTCCGTGCCGGAGCAGCTGTTCGTCAGGACCTCCGCGAACCGGCACAGCGCGGCATCGCCGGCGGGGTGGCCCAGGCTGTCGTTGATGCGTTTGAAGTGGTCGATGTCGAAGGTGACGATCGAGAGGTCGGTGTTCTGACGGTGCGCCCGGGCAACGGCCTCCTGGAGCGCGGTCGTGGCGGCGCGGCGGTTGAGCAGGCCGGTGAGCGCGTCGCGGGACGCGATGTACTCGAGTTCGTCGAACAGCTGCAGGGCCTGGACGACGATCGCGCGGACCACGAGGGACGACACCCCGCTGGCCGCGAGCACGCCGCCGTAGGCGAGCACCGGCACGGCGACGTCGGAGACGGCGAGCGCGATCGGGAGGCCGACGACGATCTCCGCCATCGTGCGGGCGTAGTCCCGGGCGGAACCGAAGTGCGAGGACGTGAGCGCCGGCCACGCGAAGTAGAAGAGGGCGATGTAGGCGGGGCCGTACCCGAAGGCGATGATGCCGAGCAGGAGCAGCACCGTGAGGTCGAAGCAGATCACCCGGATCAGCGCCGCGGGAAGGTCCTTCCCGAGCCACGTGATCAGCGACAGCGCCGCGAAGACAGCCACCATCGACCACGCACCGACAGGCGGGCCGACCCGGTCACCGGACGAGATCACGGCGACGGCCATGGTCGCGGCGCCGATCGCGTACCCGACGGCGACGAGCCGGCGCAGGACGACGTCGCTCAGTGCCTCCCGATCCTCCCGGGAGGCGGCGCCGAACACCCCGAAGATGCGGCTGAAACGCAGGAAATACGCGTTGACGACCTTCATCAGGCCGTGCGTGGGCGCGGGTTCTCTGCGAGAAGGAGCGCCGGGACTACGCGAAGTGACCCGCTCTTGGGGAGCAGCCATCAAGACAGGATTCTAGAAGAGCGGGGTGAACGGAAGGCCGGTCGGGGTTCGGGTGCGCCACACCACACTCGCGGTCAGGTGGTTACACCACACCCTGTCCAGGGGGCCCGGCCGACCGTGACGCCGCGTGATGCCGCCCGGAACTACACTGACGCCAATGCGTGAAGAATCCACGTTCCGGACCAACGTCGGCCTTGCGGAGATGCTCCGGGGCGGCGTGATCATGGACGTCGTCAACGCCGATGAGGCCCGAATCGCCGAGGAAGCCGGCGCCGTCGCCGTGATGGCGCTCGAGCGCGTCCCCTCCGACATCCGCCGTGACGGTGGCGTGGCTCGCATGAGCGACCCGTCGATGATCCGGGGCATCCAGGACGTCGTCTCGATCCCGGTCATGGCGAAGGTGCGCATCGGTCATTTCGCCGAGGCCCAGATCCTGCAGGCGCTCGAGGTCGACTTCATCGACGAGTCCGAGGTCCTCACCCCGGCCGACCACGCCAACCACATCGACAAGCACGCCTTCAAGGTGCCGTTCGTCTGCGGTGCCACCAACCTCGGTGAGGCCCTGCGCCGCATCTCCGAGGGCGCCGTGATGATCCGTTCGAAGGGCGAGGCCGGCACCGGCGACGTCGTCGAGGCGGTCCGTCACCTCCGCGACATCCATGGTGCGATGAAGCGCCTCCAGGGCCTGTCGCGCATGGAACTGTCGTCGGCCGCCAAGGAGCTGCGTGCTCCGCTCGACCTCGTCCAGGAGGTCGCCGAGCGTGGCGAGCTTCCCGTGCCGCTCTTCTGCGCCGGTGGCATCGCCACCCCGGCCGATGCGTCGCTCGTGATGCAGCTCGGTGCGCAGGCGGTGTTCGTC
>JAVHXX010000198.1 GCA_031119595.1 Patulibacter sp.
TCATGATGCAGCCCGTCGCGATCAGCGGCGCCGTCGAGAAACCGAACTCGTCGGCCCCGAGCAGCGCGGCCACGACCACGTCGCGGCCGGTCTTGAGCTGGCCGTCGGTCTGGACGGTGATGCGATCGCGGAGCTCGTTCTTGAGGAGCGTCTGCTGGGTCTCGGCGAGGCCGATCTCCCACGGCACGCCGGCCGAGTACACCGACGACAGCGGCGAGGCGCCGGTGCCGCCGTCGTGGCCGGCGATGAGGACGTGGTCGGCGTTGGCCTTCGCCACACCGGCCGCGACCGTGCCGACCCCGACCTCGGACACGAGCTTCACCGAGACCGACGCGCTCGGGTTCGCGCAGCGCAGGTCGTAGATGAGCTGCTTGAGGTCCTCGATCGAGTAGATGTCGTGGTGCGGCGGCGGCGAGATCAGGCCGACGCCGGGCGTCGAGTGGCGGATCTTGCCGATGTAGTCGTCGACCTTGTGGCCGGGCAGCTGGCCGCCCTCGCCGGGCTTCGCGCCCTGCGCCATCTTGATCTGGAGCTGGTCCGCGTTGACGAGGTACTCGATGGTGACGCCGAACCGGCCCGAGGCGATCTGCTTGATCGCCGAGCGACGGGTGTCGCCGTTGGCCTCGGGCTTGAAGCGGATCGGGTCCTCGCCGCCCTCGCCGGTGTTCGACTTGCCGCCGAGGCGGTTCATCGCGATGGCGAGGTTCTCGTGGGCCTCGCGTGAGATCGACCCGAGCGACATGGCGCCCGTGGCGAAGCGACGGACGATGTCCTTGGCCGGCTCGACCTCGGAGATGTCGATGGGCGCCTGGCCGTCGGCGAACTTCAGGAGGCCGCGCAGGAAGCCGGCGCGGTTGCTCTCCTCGTTGACCTCGCGGGCGTACTTGTCGTAGGTGTCCTGCGAATCGCCGCCGCGGCCGCGGACGGCGTGCTGCAGGAGCGCGATCGACTCGGGGGCCCAGGCGTGCTTCTCTCCCTCGCGGCGCCAGGCGTACTTGCCGCCGACCGGGAGGATGTCGCCGTCGAGGGCGGGGAACGCCGTGCGGTGGCGGGCGACCGTCTCGGTTGCGATGACGTCGAGGCCGATGCCGCCGAGGCGAGAGGCCGCGCCGGTGAGGTACTCGTCGACGAGGTCCTGTGAGAGGCCGATCGCCTCGAAGATCTGCGCGCCCGTGTAGGACTGGATCGTCGAGATGCCCATCTTCGAGATGGTCTTCAGGAGGCCCTTGCCGATCGCCTTGACGACGTGCTTCTGGGCCGTGGCCGAGTCGAGATCACCGGCGATGCGGTTCTCCCCGAGGAGCGCGTCGACCGTGTCGAAGAGCAGGTACGGGTTGATCGCGTTGCAGCCGAACCCGAGCAGCACGGCCATGTGGTGGACCTCGCGCGGCTCACCGGACTCGAGCACGAGGCCGGCCTGCAGGCGGGTGCCCTGACGCACGAGGTAGTGGTGCAGGCCCGAGACCGCGAGGAGCGCCGGGATCGGCGCGCGGTCGACGGAGACGCCGCGGTCGGAGAGGATCAGGATGGTCGCGCCGTCGGCGAGGGCGGCGTCGGCCTCGGTGAAGACCTCGGAGAGGCGGGCCCGGAGGCCGTCCTCGCCGCTCTCGACGTCGAAGGTGATGTCGAGGGTGCGGGCCTTGAGCAGGCCGTGGTCGATGTGACGGACGGCCTCGAGCTCGTGGTTGCGCAGGATCGGCTGATCCAGGCGGAGCTGGTGGGCGTGCTCGGGATCCTCGTCGAGGAGGTTGCCCTCCGTGCCGAGCTGCGCCGTGAGGCTCATGACGACCTCTTCGCGGATCGGGTCGATCGGCGGGTTCGTGACCTGCGCGAAGAGCTGCTTGAAGTAGCTGTACAGCGGCGGGCGGCGGTCCGACAGCACCGCGAGGGCGGTGTCGTTGCCCATGGAGCCGAGCGGCTCCTCGCCCTTGGCGGCCATCGGGCCGATGATCACGCGCTCGTCTTCCTGGGTGTACCCGAAGATGAGCTGGCTCTGACGCGTCGGGAGGGACTGGGCCGGGGCCTCGCGGGCGGGGATATCGCCGAGGGTGACGTTGTGCTCGCGGAACCACTCCGCGTAGGGCTGCTGCGTGGCGATCTGCGCCTTCGCCTCGGCGTCGTCGATGATGGCGCCGGCCTCGAGGTCGATGAGGAACAGCTTGCCCGGCTGCAGCCGGCCGAGGCGCTTGATGCGGTCGGTGGTGATCTCCGGGAGGAGACCGGTCTCCGAGCCGAGCACGACGATGCCGTCGGTGGTCTCGACCCAGCGGCCGGGGCGCAGGCCGTTGCGGTCGAGGGTGGCGCCGACGATGGAACCGTCGGTGAAGCAGACGGCCGCGGGGCCGTCCCACGGCTCCATGAGCGCGGCGTGGAACGCGTAGAACCCGTGCAGGTGCTCGGGCAGATCGGTGCGGCGTTCGTAGGCCTCCGGCACCATCATCATCACCGCGTGCGGGAGCGACCGGCCGCCGAGCATGAGCAGCTCGAGGACGTTGTCGAAGGTGGCCGAGTCCGAGCCGTCGGGGCGGACGACCGGCATGATCTTCTGGAGGTCGTCGCCGAAGAGCTCGCTCGAGAGCTGGCTCTCGCGGGCGCGCATCCAGTTGATGTTGCCGCGGAGCGTGTTGATCTCGCCGTTGTGGGCGATCACGCGGAACGGGTGCGCGAGATCCCAGCTCGGGAAGGTGTTCGTGGAGAAGCGCGAGTGCACCAGGCAGACGGCGCTGGCGACGCGCTCGTCGGCGAGGTCCGGGAAGAACTTCATGAGCTGCCCGGAGATGAGCATGCCCTTGTAGTTGAGCGTCTTGCTGGAGCACGACGCGACATAGAGGTCGCTGCCGAACTGCAGCTCGGCGATCCGGCGGATCACGTAGAGCTTGCGCTCGAAGGCCCCCTGGTCGGTGATCGCGTCGGCGGCGCCGATGAAGAGCTGCTCGAAGACCGGGCGGCTCGCGTTGGCGGTGACGCCGATCGTGTCCGGGACGACGGGCACGTCGCGCCAGCCGAGGACGGTCTGGCCCTCGGCGACGACGGTCTGCTCGAAGAACGCCTTGACCTCGTCGCGACGGGCGGCGTCCTGCGGGAGGAAGCACATCGCCACGCCGTAACGGCCGAGCTCGGGGAGCTCGACGCTGCTCACGCCGCGCAGGAACGCGTCGGGCATCTGGAGCAGGATGCCGGCACCGTCACCGGTGTTCGCGTCGGCGCCTTCGGCGCCGCGGTGCTCCATGTTGTCGAGCGCCTGGATCGCCATGGAGACGATCTCTCGCGTGGGGACGTTGTCCAGCTTGGCCACCAGCGCGACGCCGCAGGCGTCGTGCTCATTGCGAGGGTCGTAAAGGCCGTCCGCCGGTCGCGTCATGCAAGTCCGCAAGGTCGAGGTGGGTCGAATTCCAGGCCGGGGGATCCAGCCTGGTGAAGGCCCTTGCGGTGCGAACACGCGCAAGGTCGGCGAAGTCTAGCAATGGGGACCGTGATGGACCCGGAAACGACGAGAGCCCGGCGCGAGGACGCACCGGGCTCTCGGGAGTCGTGTGACCGGCCACACAGGCCGGTCAGGACTGGTATTTCGGGTTACGCGACTTCGCGCAGCGCAGCCACCTCGGGCTGACGCGAGAGGCGGTCCAGCGCGCGGGCCTCGATGTCACGCGTACGCGACGCCGGGATGCCCAGCTTGCGGGAGGCCTGCTCGACGGTGTGAGCACCGTCGAGGCCGGTGCCGAAGCGCAGCGTGATCACGTCGCGCTCGTCGTTCGGCAGGGCCTGGATCGAGTTGCGCAGGTTCTCGCGAACGGCGTTCTCGACCACCGTCTCCGCGATCTCGGGGCCGTCGTCCGGGAGCAGCGACGAGAGCGGGGTCTCCCCGTCCTCACCGACGCCGGCGTCGAGCGACGCCATCGTCCGGTCGTGGTGCCGCAGCTTCGCGACCTCTTCGAGGTCGGTCGCCAGGGCATCGGCCAGCTGGAGCTCGGTCGGCACGTGGCCCAGCTGCGTCGAGAGCTCGCGCTCGAGACGACGCATCCGGCGCACGCGCTGTGCGACGTGTGCGGGCAGCCGGATCGTACGGCCGCTGTTGTCGAGGCCACGCTGGAGTGCCTGACGCACCCAGATGGTCGCGTAGGTCGAGAAGCGGTACCCCTTGCGGTAGTCGAACTTCTCGGCGGCGCGGATCAGTCCGAGCATGCCCTCCTGGACGAGATCGCCCAGCGGAAGGCCCTGACCCTGGTAGTTGCGGGCGATCGAGACGACCAGCCGCAGGTTGGAGTTGATGAGCTTCTCCTTGGCATCGAGGTCGCCGGCCTCGATCCGCTTGGAGAGCTCGATGACCTCAGGGTGACTAAGCAGCGGGTAACGCTCCGCAGCCCTGAGGATCTGATCAAGCTGATCGCCTGGTTCCATCGTGTCTCCCTCTCGATGTTCGTTTGCTCGCCTGGTCTAGAAGTATGACACCAGATGCTTGCAGATGCAACTACTTGTGAACAGTTGGTTGCGTCGGCAACGATTCTCCGGTGCTGACCGGGCTGAGCCCCCGTGCATTCATCCTTACGCGAGATCGGCTCCGTAGGGTTCGCTTCGGTGACCCAAGCCCGCAAAATCCCCGGACATGCCTGGGCAAATCGAATCCGGTCATTTCGTCTAGGCCGTCCGGGCGGCCGGACGAGGCGGGTCTTCCGCATCACGTGGACGTCCGTCCAGAACCTGGCCGGCGGTGGCACGGACCGCGCGGCGGCCATGGCGTACTACGCGGTCCAGTCCGTGTTCCCGGGCCTGCTCCTCATCGTGCTCGTCTCCCTGCTCCTCAGTTCGACCGAGGAGGTGAACCAGGCCGTCGCCTGGTTCGTGCGGAACGGGCTGGATCCCAAACTCGCCGATTCCCTGAACTCCACGCTACAAGGAGCCGCCGAGCGTGCCAGCGGGGGCGTCGGCATCGCCGCACTCATCGCAGGTCTCACCTCGCTCTCGAGCGCGTCCGGGTGGCTCGCGGCCTGCGGACGTGCGATCGAACCCGACGGCGACCGCCGCCATTCGCGCGGTCCGATCAAGGGGCGGATCCGGTACTCGCTGTGGACGCTCGTGCTGATCGCGCTCCTCATCGTCTCGCTCTTCGCGCTCGCGACGGGCGGCAACGTCGCCGACACCGTGTTCGGCTGGTTCGGCGCGGACGGCGCACCGATGGTCTGGAAGATCGTGCGGGCCCCGCTGGTGTTGGCGGGCATCGTCGGCGCGATGCTGCTCCTCTACCGCGTCGCCCCCGACCGCATCCACACCCCGCACTGGCGCGACCTCATCCCCGGGGCGATCATCGCCGGGCTCGGGTGGGTCGTCGCGACCGGGGCGTTCGCCTTCTACGTCCGCAACCTGGCCACGCTCGGCACGACCTACGGGACCTTCGCCACGCCGATCGTGGTCCTGTTCTGGCTCTGGCTCTCCGGTGTGGTCGTGCTGTTCGGCGCCGAGGTCAACGCCGAGCTCGACCGCCGCAAGTACGGACGGCATTGGCCCGTGCGGCTCGAGGGCGCGGACAACCCCACGTGGGCCGGCCACCCCGCCGGTGCGCCGCCGGATCCTCGCGACGACGACGAGCTCCTCGAACACCACGAGCACCAGGAGTAGCGCGGCGCTCGCGTCGGCTCGGCCGGTGCCGCGCTCGCCTCGATCCCGTGGCTCAGGCGGCGGCGACGCCGTCCGGCGCGCCGCGCCACTCGTGGGCCGCATCGGCCGGGCCAGCCCCGGGCGGCCGCTCGGTCGCCGCCTCCGACCAGCCGCAGAGCGACCCACGGGCCGGGCAGCGCTCGCAGACCCAGCGGTCCGGCGAGGCCGTGGCCTGCGGTCCGGCCGACTCGACGGCACCGATGGCGGCCTCGAGCCGTGCGGTGATCGTGGGCACGTCGTCGGGGGTGAAGGTCGCCTCGACCGGACGATCCGGGTCGCGGAGGAACAGGTGCACGACCCGGACCCGATCGGCGCCCGCGGCGAGGGCGGCGAGGGCGTAGGCGTCACGCTGGAGCGTGTACTCGCTGGCGACCTTCGCCTCGAGGTCGCCCGCCCCGACGCGGTCGGTCTTGTAGTCGACGACCACGGCGGTGCCGTCCGGACCGAGCGTCCAGGCATCGAGGAATCCGCTGATGAGGTGGTCGCCGTCGCCCACGGGCACGGTGAACGCCAGCTCGCGCCGCGGTGGGCCCGCGGACCAGAGGTCGGCGAGGGTCGAGGACCGCAGCGCGGCCGTCGTGAGGTCGCGGACCTCGTCGCGAGCGGCCGGCGCGGCGGCCCACGTCGGGTCGGCGGTGGCGGTCGCGACGGCGTGGTCGAGATCGGCGTCCGTCGACGTCGGGGCCAGGCGTTCGAGGAGATCGTGGACCGCGTTGCCGACGTCCGCGGGCGCCAGCCCGGGGTCGCCCGCCGAGATCGTGCCCGGCTCGGCTGCGGGAGCATCGACGACCCGGGCTCCGTCGTCGGTGCCGTCGGACCGCTCGGTCGCGGCCCGTTCGGCCTCGACCGGCACCGCGGCAGGCGTGGGCTCGTCGAAGGTGGCGAAGAGGTCGGGCTGGTCCGCGGCGGCCTTGGCCGAGGCGTACTCCGATCGCGTCGCCGGCCCGGTGGGTGCCGGTACCAGCGGCCGCGCGGCCGCCGGCACCACGGGAGCGGGCGTGACGTCGACGGCGTCTGCGGGGACGAGGACGCCGAGCCCGAGCACCCGCTCGGCGTGGAAGCGCAGCCCGCAGCGTGCGTGGGCGGCGAGCGCCGTGTACGAGAGCACGCGGGGCGGGCCGGGCGGGAGGGCCTCGACCGGAGGCAGGTGGCTCAGGTCCGGACCGTCGCCGACATGCACGGGCATCTCGACGACCTCGGGGGCGCGGCGGTCCGCGTCGAGCGTCTCCCCCGTCGCCGTGCTGACGCGCAGCTCGATGCCGCGTGCCGAGCGCTGGGCGGAGAGCGTCGCCGCGTCGATGAGGTCGTCGATCTCGGGGACCAGGGCCGGTGCCAGCCAGCTCAGGACGGGCGCGGACTTCGAGGGCTTGCGCGCGAACGGCGAGCCCTCCTTGGTCCAGCGGCCGACGCCGCTCACGATGAGGCGCTCGCGGGCACGGGTCAGGGCGACGTAGAGGACGCGCCGGAGCTCATCGCTCTCGCGGCCCTGGAGTTCCTCGACGAGCTCCTGGTGGTCGAACAGGGCCCGGGACTTCGCACCGGGTGACGGGCGCAGCTTGAGGCCGAGGCGGCGGTCGTCCTTCTTCACGCCGCCGAGCAGCGCCGGCGACGACACGATCTGCTGGGACCCGAGCCCGGCGACGACGACCGTGTCGAACTCGAGGCCCTTCGCCTGGTGGACCGTCATGAGCACGACGGCATCGCTGCCGGCGACCGATGCCTCCGGCGCGCGAAGCTCGTGACCCTGCTCCTTCTCGGCCCGCTCCACGAGGTCGGTCAGGGAGCCGCCGGACGCGGCGACGGTCGACGCGATGCGCCGCAGCCGGATCACGTTCGCGGCGCGACGGTCCCCACCGACGAGCCGCAGGAGGTGTTCGTCGTAGGCGGTCGCGGCGACGACCTCGTCGAGCAGGGCGGCCGGGTCCGCGGCGCGGCCGGGCACGCGCTGACGGTCGAGGAGGGCGAACAGGCCGCGGACACGCCGGCGATCGTCGGGATCGAGCGGACCGTCTCCGTCGAGCGCGCCGCGCAGGGACGCGGCGCGGCCGCCCTCCGCGCGGTCCCCGGTGAGCAGGCCGACCGAGGCGAGCCCGTCGACGCTGAGTCCGACGAGCGGCGACGCGCAGACGGCGACCAGGGCGGCGTCGTCGGCCGGGTTGCGGACGAGCCGCAGCCACGAGAGCAGGTCGGCGACCTCGAGCCGCTCCCAGAACCCGTCGGCGCCGTCGATGAGGCCCTTCACCGG
>JAVHXX010000199.1 GCA_031119595.1 Patulibacter sp.
GCCCCAGGCCGCTCCGCAACCGCACGCTTCGCAGCCCCAAGCCGCCCCGCAGCCGCACGCTCCGCAACCGCACGCTCCGCAGCTCCAGCACCCCGCTGCCCCTGCGCCGTCGCTCAGCACGCGTGCGCACCCGCCGGCGGTGCCGCAGCACCCGGCGCTGCCGAACCCGTCGGCAGGTCAGGCCACCCGGGCCGCCACGCCGCCGTCCCGCCGTGAGGGCGACTCGGTCGCCCCTCCCGGGTTCGGCTGATGAGCATCTCCTCGATCGATCACCTGCGGCACGTCCTGGCGGGACACCGCCGCCGGCTCACGCGCGGCCTCCGCAGCCTCGGCCGCTCGTTCTGAGGCTCCGCCGGCCGCAGCGCCGGCGCGGCAGGGTCAGCCCTGGAGGAGCTCGGCGATGACGAGCGCCTGCTCGTCATCCGTGTCGCCCGGGAGCCCGAGCGTGGTCGCCGGTTTGGCCGTCGACCAGCGCGCCGCGGCACCGGTGCCGGTCGCGTCGGCGCCGGCGATGTTCCACAGGGCCAGTTCGAAGGCGTCCCAGCGCACGCCGGTGAGCTCCACGATCGCCGCGGCGCGCTTCTCGAGCAACGGCACGTCCGCGATGGCGAAGAGTCGCTTGGCGGCATCGGTGACCTGATCACCGCCGAGGTGGAGACCGTCGGCCTCGACCTCGAGCGCGCCGGTCCGGCCGAGCGCGACGAGCAGGTCGAAGCGTGCGGCGCGCGGCAGACCGCGGAGCGCGAGCCGGTCGAGGAGTCGGGCGAAGCGCCGCTCGGGCGTCCAGGAGGCTTCCCCGGCGAGGGCCACCTCGAGCGACCCGCCGCTGCGCGCGGCGAGGGCCGCGGGCACCGAGAGCGCCGCACCGGCGGCATCGTGGGCGCGCGGTCCGCGCGGCCCGGCGTCGAGGATCGACTGCACCTCCGACGCACCGGCGACGTGTTCGAGCGCGGTGAGGGTCGGGTCGATCGCGAGCAGTGAGGTGAGCGCGGTCGCGGCGGTCGCCACGGAGCCGGCGGCCTCGTCCGGCGACGCCACGGCCACCACGAGCGAGGCCACGAACGCGGCGGCCGGATCACCGACGCGCTCGCTGACGGCGGTCCACGGGCCAGCGTCCTCGCCGCCGAGCGCGGACAGCCGGGCCTCGGCCTTCGTGAGTTCCTCGGCCAGGACCATCACGTCGGCGGTCGAGCGGAGACCCGGCAACAGGTCGCTGCGGAAGCCGTCGTCGGCGTTGCGCGAGAGCTGGCCGGTCGCGACGCTGCGCGATCGCGGGGCAGGACCGGCCGAGGCGGTGCGGCTCGACGTGGGCCGCCGCGCGGCGGTGCCCTTCGCCGACGGCGTGGCCGCGGCAGGCTCGGACTTGGCCTTCTCCATCCTGCAGATCGCGCAGCTGGCTTCGAAACGACCATGGCGACAGAAGGTGGGCACGGGGCGATTGTAGGGCGAATCGCGCGACGGGCCCGCGCCCTTCCGCGCCCGCGTTCAGACGGGCAGCTGATGGCCCGCGTGACGGGCGCGCGTCATGCCCGCACGACGCTCCTTGTCGAGCGCGGCGAGGTAGTCGACGAAGTCGACCTGCAGCCGCACGCGGCGCGCCGCGGGGAACCGCTCGCGGCTGATCGCCTCCTCCAGCGCGATCGCCGCGGCTCGCTCGCTCGGCGCCGGCAGGTGGTAGTCGCCGCAGAGATGGTCGGCGATCAGCCGGCCCTGCGCCTCGGCGATCGGCATCGCGACCTGGCCCGCGTCGATCAACCCGGCGAAGGCGAGATCGGGGGCGTCCGGATGGAAGATCCGCATGAGCAGCGACGGGCCGGCGTTGTCGCCGCGGAATTCCTCGGGGAGGAAGCGGTGGTCGACGTGCCACCCGGTGCAGAGCACGACGAGATCGGCCTCGTCGACGCGGCCGTCGGTGAACTCGACGCCGTCGGCGGTGAACCGCGCGATCGACGGGCGCGTGGTGACGGCACCGTGCGCGAGGTGCGACAACAGCCGGCCGGACCGCAGCGGATGCACCTCGCCGTAGCCGTGGCCGGGATGCGCGATGCCGTAGGCGGCGAGTGGGCCGAGCTGCGCGGCTGCAGCCCGTGCGAACAGCGCCCGGCGGGCCTTCCACGAGAGCGGCACCGGCGGCCGGTAGCGGTCGGCGGGACGGCCGAAGAGGATCTCGGGCAGGAACCAGGCGCCGCGCCGCATCGAGTGGATCGCGAGGTCGGCGTGCTCGGCGGCGTCGCAGGCGAGGTCGACCGCGGAGGTCCCGACGCCGACCACGACGACACGCTTGCCCTCGAGCTGCGAGGGCCCGCGGTAGTCGTGCACGTGCATCACCTCGCCGCCGAAGCCGGCGATCCCGGGCAGCGTCGGCTGGGGGTGCCGGGGTCGGCCGAACGGGCCGGTGGCGACCACGAGCGCATCGGCGTGCCGCTCGACGCCGTCGGCCATGACGACGGTCCAGCCGCGCCCGGGACCCGGGTCGCGTTCGACGCGGTCGACGCCGAGCCCGAGCTCGATGTGGTCGCGCAGGTCGAAGGTGTCGACGTAGGCCTCGCAGTAGTCGGCGACCTGCCGTGCGCTCGGGAACACCGGCAGCGCGAGCGGCGCGGCGAGGTCGGCGTAGGAGAGCGCGTCACGACTGGTGCCGCTGTGGAGGGTGCGGTAGGCGACCGGCCCGTGCGCGGGATCCTGGTTGGCCCAGCGCCCCCCGATCTGGGCGGCACCGTCGACGGCGGTGGCCTGGATGCCACGGTCGCGGAGCGTCTTGAGCGCGGCGATCCCGGCGGAACCGGCGCCGATCACGAGCACGCTTGGACGGGTCGGGGGCGTCACCTCGTCCACCATATCGTCGGCTCCACGGACCGCCTGAACGGTGGCGGTGCCGTTGCGTGCACGCCGCCCCAGGTTCACACGCGGTTCACCGGATCGGTCGGCGTGGCCCCGACACTCGCTCGTCGTGAAACGCCTCCTCCTCCCCGCCACCGCGACCCTGGCCCTGCTCTCGGCGGGCTGCGGTGCAGCCGAACCCGAGGCCGTCGTCCTGCCGGAGCGCGCGTCCGCCACCCTCACCACGCCTCCGCCCGCGCTCGCCGCCGGCACGCTCGGCTCCCTCGCGGACGTCCCCGCCGGCCATCGCCGGATCGGCTTCGTGAACCCGGCGAAGCTCGCGTCGTTCGGCGGCGCGCTCAAGGCTGATGAGGTCGCCTCGCTCGTCCTCGGCGGCACGGGTGCCGCTCGCCTCGACGACGAGACGCCGCCGCCCGCCGCCGCGGTGCAGGTCGGCACGGCGACCGTGCTCGCCGGTGCCGAGCGGATCGTCCTCGGCGGGACGCCCGCGCTGCGTGACCAGCTCGATGTGACGATGCCGCAGAGCAGCCTCATTACCGACGAGACCCCGTCGGCGGTGCAGTCGTGCCTGGGTGACGGCGCCGCGGAGGTCATCGTGGGTTCGGCCGTGCTCGGGCGCAGCTCGGCGATCGGCGCCGCGCTCCTCGACAGCGCCGACGCACCGGCGGGCCGGAAGCTCCTCGTCTGCGCCGCGCCGCACTTCGCCCGCGACCTCGACAAGACCATCGCGCGGCTCGAGGACGCCTTCGACGATGCGACCCTCCCGGCCGCCCGGCGACCGCAGATCCGCGAGGCGGACATCGGCGAGCGCGACATCGTCGCTGCCGCGATCTCCGCGGACGAGGTCGATCCGGCGACGCTGCGCGACCTGCTCCGCGGCGGCGATGCGCTGACGGCCCTCGCCGGCGCCTGACGCGACCGAGCGGCCACGCCCGTGGCGCTCGGCGCTCCGCGCTCCGCAGCGGCCGCGTTCGCGTCCCCCGACGGCACGGTTCAGGCGTTCGAACGCTGGCTCCGTTTTGGAATGCGCACTCCGGAATCCTAGGGAATCAAAATTCCGTTCAGGTTGCAATCAGGTTTGTCGGGAAGGTCACCCCGGAACCACAGCCGGATGACATGCGCGCCCCCTGACCGGGGCGAGACTCCGCGGGACCCACGTCCCCCCTCCCGCCCTGAGGCTCATGAGATCCAAGAAGACCAAGCTGGTCGCGCTGTCCGCGGCCGCCGTCGCGGCCACCGCGACGATCGCCACCGGCGCCGCCTACAACGCCGACGACGACTACTCCGCCACGCTGGCGAGCAAGATCGACCCGTCCGTCCCGAAGAACGTCATCCTGCTCATCGGTGACGGCATGGGTGACTCCGAGGTCACCTCGGGCCGGTACTACGGCAAGGGCGCGAACGGCCGCCTGAACATGGACAAGCTCCCGTTCCGCGGCAGCTCCGTCCACTACGTGCTCACGCCCGGCCCCGGCCCGACGTACGCCCCGAACTACACCGGCGACTCCGCCCCGACCGCCGTCGCGTGGTCGACCGGCAAGAAGACGATCGACGGCCGCCTCGCGCAGGGTCCGTCCACCGCCGCCAACGTGCCCGGCTCCAACGCCGGCTACGAGACCTACATGGAGATCGCGAAGGCGAAGGGCAAGTCGACCGGCAACGTCTCGACCGCCGAGATCACCGACGCGACGCCGGCCGGCCCGAGCGCGCACATCTCGCAGCGCGCCTGCCAGGGCCCGGCCGACACCCGCACGACGTGCCCGTCCGAGGCGAAGACGGCGACGCCCGCCGGCCTCGGCTCGGTCGCCGAGCAGGAGGTCGACACGAACTACGACGTCATCCTCGGTGGCGGCCGCGACCGCTTCACGCAGAAGCTCGTCGATGGTGGTTCCGACACCGTCCTCGACTACGCGACGACGAAGGGCTACACGCAGCAGCCGACCGACAAGGCCGGCCTCGCCGGCATCACGTCGCTCTCGGGTGGCAAGGTGCTCGGTCTGTTCAACGCGTCGAACATGACGACGGAGTTCAAGCCGCTCTACGCCCGCACGGACGCCTACCTCACCGCGAACGCCGCGACCCTCGACCCCAAGGTCAACGGCGGCAGCACGACGACCCGCTGCGACGAGACGCAGCGCTCGTCGACGAACGAGCCGTCGCTCGCCGACATGACGAAGAAGGCGATCAGCCTCCTCCAGGACAACCCGAAGGGCTTCACGCTGCAGGTCGAGGGTGCCTCGATCGACAAGCGCGACCACGCCGCCGACGTGTGCGGCCAGATCGGTGAGCTCCTCGCCTTCGACGACGCGATCGGCGTCGCCCAGGCGTTCCAGAAGCAGCACCCGGACACGCTCATCATCGTGAGCGCCGACCACGCCCACAGCTCGCAGATCGTCTCCGCGACGACGAAGCCGGCGACGGGCGCGGCCTACGCGACGGTGCAGACGATCGACGGTGCGCCGCTGCGCGTCGTGTACGGCACCGCCGACACCGGCAACGGTGCGACGACGAGCGGCTCGCAGTCGCACACGGGTGCCGAGGTCCCGCTGTGGGCGTCCGGTCCGCAGGCGTCGAACATCCAGGGCACGCTCGACCAGACCGAGATCTTCGCGGTGCTCAACGGCAAGACGCCGAGCAAGCTCGCGACCGGCGAGAACGGCAAGGACGGCGTCGACGGCACGAACGGGGTCGACGGCGCGGTCGGCACGCCCGGCCTGAACGGCGCCGCCGGTGCTCCCGGCGCGGCCGGGGCCGCAGGCGCGGCCGGTCCGGCAGGTGCCGCCGGCACCCCCGGCTCGAACGGGGTCAACGGCACGAACGGTGCCGCCGGCGTCAACGGGACCAACGGCACGAACGGCAGCAACGGCCGTGACGCACAGGTCAGCTGCAAGGTCCAGGGCAGCAAGACGGTGAAGTGCACCGTCTCCTACTCGGGCGGCGCGCTGAGCAAGGCCACGGCGGCGCGGCTCGTGAAGAGCGGCAAGACCGTCGCCCGCGGCACCGTCAGCACGAGCGGCAAGCTCACGCTGAAGGCGAGCAAGCGCCTGGCGAAGGGCACGTACACGCTCGTCGCCGGCGGCCAGACGGTGAAGCTCAAGCTCGGCTGACCCGCACCATCAGGCATCGACCCAGGAGGGGCTCGGCGACCGCCGGGCCCCTCGGTCGTTCCAGGACGATCGCGCGCCGTGGCGCCGCGGCCGTCGATCGGGATCGGAACGCCGGACGCGTGCGCCGTCAGAGGCCGAGGTCGGCGACGCCCTGTTCGTTGAACCCGAGGTGGTGGCCGAGTTCATGCCGCACGACGCGGCGGATCTGCTGGGCGAGCTTCTCGGGGTCACGGCCGAAGTCGCGGAGGAGCGTGTCGCGATAGATGAAGATCTGCGCACCCCACTCCGGCCGGGCGATCGTGGCGCCGTGGTAGAGGCCGTACGCCCCGAACGCATGGCCGTCGTCGGAGATCACGACGGGGACGTCCTTGAGGGTGTCGAGGAACTGCTGCGGCAGCTCATCGAGCGCCTCGGTGACGCGTTCGGCGAACCACTGCTCGACCGCCTCGCGTTCCTCGGGCAGAGGCCGGATCGCCCAGCGATCGCCGTCCGCCGACGGGTAGTGATGGAAGATCGGCATACCCCAAGAGTGCTCCCTATCACTCGTATAGTGGAGCGCCACCGCGCCACAACGGACGAAAGAGCGACCCGCCCAGCACCAAGCCGAGACGCCGTCCCGAGCCCCGAGCCCCGAGCCCACCCTGAACCAGCATCCGCCCGGACCGTCCCAACACCAGAGCCGACCGGACCCCACGAAGGCCGAGCCTCTCCTCACCCCCCGACACCGCAGGGAGAACGAAGCGCCACGCCCTGCAGCGTCGACCGCCGCGGCGACGTCGGGCCGTGGTGGCCCGCCGACCCGGCAGCCGAAAGTACGAATTCGCGAGCCGCCAGGCGAGAGGATTCGTTTGAGGCAGAGGGTTGGCGGGCCACCACGGCCCGCCACCACCCACCGAAGGGCCGACGCTCAGAGCGTCAGCAACGTCTTTGGCGCGCTCACCGAGGTACTTGTCGGCCATCTTGGCGGCGCGACGCCCTTCGTTGATCGCCCAGACGATCAGCGACTGGCCACGGCGGCAGTCGCCGGCGGCGAAGACGCCGTCGACGGAGGACGTGTACGGCTTGACGGACTTGACGTTGCCGCGGGGGTCCTTCTCGACGCCGAGCTGGTCGAGGAGGTCCTGCTCGGGATGCAGGAAGCCCATGGCGAGGAGCACGAGGTCGGCTTCGATCTCGAACTCGGTGCCGTCGACGGGCGCGAACGGCGGAGCGTCGGCGGCGCGGGAGACGTTGAGCTTCTTGACGACGCCGTTCTCACCCTCGAACGAGGTGGTGATGACGGAGAAGTCCTGCTCACCCTTCTCGAGCGCGTCGAGCTCTTCCTTGGCGTAGGACTTGCGGTACTTCGCGGGCCACAGCGGCCACGGGGTGCGGTCGTCGGGACGGTTCGCGGGCGGCTCGGGCAGGAGCTCGAGCTGCACGACGGAGACGGCGCCCTCGCGGAGCGAGTTCGCGACGCAGTCGGCACCGGTGTCGCCGCCGCCGATCACGACGACCTTCTTGCCCTTGGCGGTGATGCCGCCGTCGGGCGGGATGATGCCCTGCGGCTCGGGGCCGTCGACGCGGGAGACACGGCGGTTGCGCTCGTAGAGGAACTCCATCGCGTAGTGCACGCCGTCGAGCTCACGGCCCGGGACGGGCAGGTCGCGCGGGACGCGCGAGCCGGTCGCGAGGATGACCGCGTCGAACTCGTCGCGGAGTTCCTCGACGGTCACGTCGACGCCGACGTCGATCCCGACGCGCAGTTCGACACCCTCGGCGATGAGCTGCTGCATGCGGCGCTCGACGACGGTCTTCTCGATCTTGAAGTCCGGGACGCCGAAGCGCATCAGACCGCCGGCGGACTCGTCGCGCTCGAGGAGCGTGACGGTGTGGCCCATGCGGCGCAGCTGCTGCGCGGCGGCCATGCCGGCCGGGCCGGCGCCGACGACGGCGA
>JAVHXX010000200.1 GCA_031119595.1 Patulibacter sp.
GGACGACACCGTCTTCGCGGTCTCGCCCGCGGCGAAGGACACGTCCCCGGCCACGTGGAATCCGCCGACGACGTTCGGGAAATCCTCGTTCTCCGTGGCCGAGCCGGTGGGGCGCAAGGTCCAGTGGACGGTCGCGGCGCCGGTCGCGGGCGCCGAACGGTGCACGGTGAACGTGTATTCAGAGCCCTCGACGGTCGAGAGGTCGTCGATCGAGAACGCCTGCGCGCCGGTGGCGCTCGGCACCGTGTAGTCGGCCCCGTCGGCCTCGTAGGTCGGGGCGCTGCCGCTCGGGAGGGTGGCGAACGTGCCGGAGCGCGGGGCATCGCGCACGAACGACCGCGCGACCGGGTAGGTCTGGCCGGCCGGCGGGGTGTAGCCGCTCGCGGTCGCGAGGGTCCAGGTGCCGCCGAGGGTGATCGCTCCGCCGACGGCGAGGCCGGCGTTCGAGGCGCCGAGCGTGGTCTTCAGGGTGCCGCCCGCGCGCTGCACGTAGTCGCCGACCGGCTGCGAGGCCGTGCCGCCGATCCAGTCGGTGTCGTAGATGTCGCGGGCGCCGAAGGTGAGGCGGGTCGCGGCGCCGGGCGTCGGGTCGACGGTGCCGCCCGTGTTGACGACGTGCCGCGCGAGGATCGTGCCCGAGCCGCGGATCGTGCCCGCGGCCAGGGTGAGCCCCGGGTCGTGGGTGTTCCCGGTGTTCCCGACGGTCGTGCGGGTGTTCGCGGCGAGGATCGTGGTGCCGCGCTGGGTGTGCGGTGGGAGCGTGAGGTCGTGGGCGACGTCGAGGGTGCCGTTCTGGACGAAGGCGGCGGGATCGCCGACGCCGTCGCCATCGACCTGGTCGACGATGATCGACTCGCTTCCGATCACCCCTGCCTCGGCCCGGATCGTGCCCGTGTTGATGAGCTTGGCGCCGGCTCGGACCTCGAGCTGCACGCCGGTGCGGTTGGTGGGGTCGGTCGAAGGATCCTTCGTGAGGAGGATCGTGCCGGCGTTTGTGCGGGTCGTGCCGGCGGGGATCGCGAGCCCGGAGACGTTCGAGCTGCGGTCCTCGATGCGGATGGTCCAGCCCGCGGCGACGTCGGTGGCGAGGGTCGCGTCCTGGGCGAAGTGGATCCGGACCGTGCCGGTACCGCCGGTCAGCGCGAGCGCGGCGCGGTTGAGATCCGGCGGGGTGGACCCGGTCACGGTGCCACCGCTGACGGCGAACAGGTCGCCGGGGTTGCCTTCGGTGAAGGTGCCGTTCGCGGTGAGGGTGCCGGCGGTCTGGCGGTAGGCGAAGCCCCACGTCGCGTTGGTCGCGAGCGACCCCGTCGCGCCGATGGTGACCTGCCCGGCGTTCTTCCACGTGGGGCCGACGCCGGCCGGGGATCCCGGCCACAGGATCTGCACGGCGTGGCTGAAGGAGATCGTGCCCGCAGCGGTGTTCGTGATGTCACCGGCGAGGTTCGACGTCTGGATGCCCGTTTCGTCGGTGATGAGCCCGGTGTTCGTGAGCGTCGCGCCGCCGGCGACCGTGAGCTGGGTCGCGACGCGGTTCGACGGGTCGGTCGACGGGTCCTTCGCGAACCGGATCGTGCCGGCGTTGGTGACGTCGGCCGGGACGTTGAGGCGGGTCGTGTCGGAGCCGCGGTCCTGGATGCGGACGGTCCAGTTCGCACCGACATCGCCCACGAGCTGGGCGTTGCCGAAGTTCAGGCCCACGGTGCCGCTGCCGCCGCTCACCGCGATCTGGCCCTGCCGGAAGGTCGGGACCGCCGTCCCGGTGAACGTTCCGCCGGTGACGGTGAGCCGGTCGGACGGGTTGCCGAAGGTGACGTCGCCGTTGTCCGTGAACGTGCCGGCCGTCTGGGTGATGCCCACGCCGAAGGCGGCGTTCGGGGTGATCGAGCCGGTCGAGGTGACGGTGACCTGGCCGGCGTTCGTGAACGCCACGCGCTCGCCGCTGCTGCGCCCGCTGCCCTGGAGGTTGAGCGCGCCGGAGATCGTGGTGGTGCCGGCGGCGGTCGTCGTCACGTCGCCGTCGATGACGGTGGTGCCCTCGACCTGCGCCACGTTCAGCGTGCCGCTGTTGGTGAGGGTCGCGCCCTTGCGGATGACGAAGCCGTTGCCGTCGTGGTCGTTGCCCGGCGTGCCCGTGGCGGTGAACTCGAGCGTGCCCGCGAGGTCGGTGTCACCCCACGACGCCTGGGTGTCGCTGAAGCCCGGATCGGTGCGCATCGTGACCTTGGCGCCGGCGGCGATCGTCACCTTGGCGGCGTTCGCGATGCCGTTCTCGAGGACGAGGACCGTCTTGCCGGCCGGGACGCAGACGTTCTCCGAGGTGGTCGGGAAGTGCCCCGCCGACCAGTTCAGGTTGTCGTTCCACTGACCGGTGGAGGTGCCCGTGTAGGTGTTGTCCCCGGCCTGGCAGGCCGCGGAGGCGGTCGTCGCGGTCGCCGCGAGGAGGACGAGGGCAACGGCTGCGGAGGTGCTCAGCCGGGCGAGATGAGGCATGCGTCGGGCGCCGGGGATCGTGGATCGGCAGGGGGGCAATGCGCCAGCCTATGGCCGGAACGCCTGCGAATCCAGTGGTTTTGCGGTGGTCCTGCGCAATTCCGCGTAGGTACCTTCGGTGGAGGTGTGGTTCCCGATCGGGTGAAGTCCCTGCGTGCCCGCGGCGGAGCGTTCGCTCCCCATCCGGACGCGTGCGCCTCACTCCGCATGGCATGAATTGCCCCCACGGCCCGCCGGACCGGCGTAAGCTCGCAGGCGATGGGCGAGATCTGGCACGGGGAGATCACGCGCGAGGCGTTCAAGGACGGCGAGGCGGTCACCCACACCGACCCGGAGCACGCGGACTTCAAGCTCTACTCCGTGCCGCGCCCGAGCAAGCAGCAGATCGACCAGATCGGCCGTGAGCTCGGCATCGACCCGCGCGCCGTGGCCCGGGCCCACGCGAAGCACCTGCGCGCCCGCGCCGACCGGTTCGGCGACACGCGCTTCATGATCATCCGCCCGGCGCGGTACATCGACGAGTCCGAGGAGGTGCAGTTCGGCGAGCTGCAGCTGATCATCGGCAACGACTTCGCCGTGCTCCTCGGGCGCTGCGGGATCTTCCCGATGAAGGACTTCCTCGCGGGGTTGCGCAAGCGGCCGGAGGCGCTCGAGAAGGGCCCGACCGCCGTGCTCCACGCGGCACTCAACGCGATCGTCGACGGCTACGAGCCGGTCGTCGAAGGGCTCGAGAACGACATCGACGAGATCGAGGACGAGGTCTTCTCGGTCGACGCCGATCCGCTGCGCCGCATCTACGAGCTCATCCGCGAGGTGATCGAGTTCCAGCGCGCGGTCGATCCGCTCACCCACCTCCTCGGGGATCTCGTCGACCGCCGTGAGCTGCCGGTCGACGAGCACCGCTACCTCCGCGACATCCATGAGCGCGCCCTGCATGCCAGCGAGCGCGGGGCGTCGTTCCGGTCGCTCCTGGAGAACGTCCTCAACGTGAATCTCGCGCTCGAGTCCAAGCGGCTCAACGAGGTCTCGATCGCCCAGGCCGACCAGACCAAGAAGATCTCCTCCTGGGCCGCCATCCTCTTCACGCCCACCCTCATCGGCGGCATCTACGGCATGAACTTCGAGCACATGCCCGAGCTCCACTGGAAGTACGGCTACCCGGCGGCGCTCGCCGCGATGGTCGTGATGGGCGTCTTCCTCTACGGGCTGTTCAAGCGCAACGACTGGCTCTGAGCGCGCGGCGGCGCGCCCGCGTGCGAGCCGTTCGTCACACCGCGCGCGCTCGTTCGTTGAACCAGGCATGGAGGCCAGAGCCGACATCGCCGCGCTGCGCGCGGCCCGCACCGACCCGGCGGCGTTCGCGCCGTTCTACCGCCGCCACGCCGAGCGCGTGCTGCGGTACTTCACGTCGCGCACGTCCGCGCCGGAGCTCGCCGCCGACCTCATGGCGGAGACGTTCGCGACGGCCCTCGCGAACGTGCACCGCTACCGGGAGCGCGGCGGGCCGCCGGTGGCGTGGCTCTTCGGGATCGCCCGGAACCTCCTGATCGACGCCTACCGTCGTGGGCAGGTCGGCGCGCGTGCCCGGCAGCGCCTGGCTCTCGAGCCGCTCGTCCTCGACGACGCCGACATCGCCCGCATCGACGAGCTGGCGAGCCTGCCGGAGGCCGAGGCCCTGCTGGCCGATCTCTCGGCCGACGAGTCCGCGGCGGTGCGCGCCCGCGTGATCGACGAGCGCTCCTACTCCGACATCGCCGCCGAGCTGGACTGCTCGCCGGCGGTGGTCCGTCAACGGGTGAGCCGTGGGCTCGCCCGTCTTCGCGCGTCGCTGGAGGGCGAGGCATGACCGATTTCATCGACCGCTTCGAAGCCCAACTGGTCGCCACGGCGCCGCGGCCACTGCCGTGGCATGTGCGGGCCCGCCGCTGGATCGCCGCCCACGCCGTCGCCTCGGTGTTGATCGTCGGTGCGGTCGGGGCGACCACCACCGCGGCGGCCGTCGCCACGCTCCACGGCTCGCCGTCGCGACCGCTCACCGCGCCGCTCACCCGCACCGACGCCCGTGGCGTGGTCGTCGCGGACGGCCGGTACGTGATCCGGGTGAGCCCGTCGCCGGCGGTCGGGCAGCCGGGGTGGTGCGAGATGGCGTTCTTCCTGAGGAAGGGGCCGCACGGGATGAGCGGCGGCGGCTCGTGTGGACTCAGCACGCCGACGCGCTCACAGCACATCGGCGCAAGCTCGTTCAGTGGTGACGCGACCACCTCGATGGTGTTCTTCATGGTCGACGACCGCGTCGCGGGGATCAGGCTGCGCAACGGGCACGTGGTGCTTGCCCGCACCGATCCGGCGCTTCCGTCGGGCTGGAAGGCCGTGGTCGTGTTCTCCGGCGACCCGGGCGTGGGCCGCTTCACGAACCGCGCCCTGGCCCACTGGCAGCTCCTCGACGAGCACGGTCTCGTGCTCGGACGCGGCGACGAGGTCGAACGGGCCGATCAGCTGCGCGGCTATCGCCCGCAGGCGTGGATCCCCGTCGATGGTGCGGCGCCGGACGGTGCCGCATGCCGGATCGACGCGCTCGGTGGCGGGGTGCTGCCGCGCCCGGTGCTGACGTCGATCTTCGGCCGGTGGGGCCTTCGGCCGGTCGATGACGTCGACGGCGATCCGCCGCTCGCGTGCGGCCGCGTGATCTTCGGCGACGACACGCACCCGCAGCTCGCGATGCATGCGACGGTCTACGTGGACACGCACCGGCCGGGCCTGGTCCGGCCGGCGCGATTCCCGGGCCTGATGGGTCCGGACGACGGGCGCGTGGGCCGCGTCGCGGGGTGGGCGTCGGGGATGATGCCGCTCGATCCGGTGGGGCCCGAGCCGGGCGCGACGATCCAGCGTCGCGGGAACGCCTGGCTGGTCGTCGACGGCGGCACGTCGGAGCAGCAGGCGAAGCTCATGGGGCAGCTCCGTGTGTCGGTGCGGCCGGGCCCGAACGAGGGCGCCGCGGCACGCATCGCGCGGCGGGTCGGCGCCGCCGCGGACGCCCGCGCGAAACACTTCCGCTGAGGCGCGGTCGAGCGCGCGGCGTGGCCGTCCGGGGTCGTGCTCAGCCGAGCATCGCGCGCTTGAAGTACCCGAACCGCACGGCGCGCGTGTCCAGCGACTTCGCGAAGCTACTCGCCGAGGCACCGGCGAGCTGTTTCTTCTTCGCGGCGGTGCGGATCGCGGCCTTCGCGACGGCGGGTTTCCTGAGGCGGATGAGGTCGACGACGTACGCCGCGAGCGGCGCGCGTGCGCTCGCCCCGTGGGCCTTCTTCCACGCGCGCTTCTGCTTTCGTGCGTCACGGGTGACCAAGGCCTTCGCCTTCGCGGTCACGTCGCTGAGGGCGCCGTGGTCGAACTGGAGGATGCGGAGTGGGCCGGTCGCCTTGCTCTTGAACGCCTCGGGCAGGCGCGGGTCGGTGGTGACGAACTCCGGTCCGACGCCGCCGACCACGTTCTTGAGCGTGTATGTCGCGGTGCCCCAGTCGACCACGGTGGAGTCGTAGCCGGTCGCGGTGTGGTGATAGATCACCGACCGCTTGCAGCAGTCGCCGCCGATGGTGGCGACGTCGATCATCACCTCGGGCTCGGCATCGTCGTCGAAGTCGAACACCTGCAGCAGCGGCGCCTTGTAGAACGACTTCGACACCGCCGTCGGCAGCGCGGCCTTCGTGAGGACGGCCTCGCCGTTGCGGGTGATCGACACGCGGATGTCGGTCCAGACGGGCATCGTCCCCTGCCCACCCTGGTACGAGATGCCGGCGTGGAGGGCGGTGAGTTTCGTCTTCGGTGAGGTGGCCGCGGACGCCGGGCTCACCCAGGCGTGCAGTGCGCTCACGACGAAGATCGCGAGCAGCAGCAAGCCGAGCCAGACGGCCCGGGAGGGGTGGAGGGCGACGGTCGGCATCGTGAGACGGACACGCCACCCTACTCCCGTCAGGCGGCCATCGGGCCCGGAGATCGGCTCTCCGGTGCCGGGCAGCGCCGGTCTTCCTGCATGTGGCCGAAACCCCGGAAAGTCGGGAATTTCGGGTGATCGAGGCGCGTCGAGCGTGCCGTGGCGCGTCGAACCCGGTTCAGCGGCCGGCCCGCCTACCCCGCGACGAGCTCCTCGAGCTCGTCGACACGCTGCTCCAGCGCTTCGATCCGGGCGATCAGCGCGGCCACGTCGACGCCGGGCTGTGCGGCAACCGGAGCGGGGGTGGGCGGCGCCGGAGGGCCGGGCTGCGGAGCGGACGCGGCGGTCGTCGGGAGGGCGGACGCTTCATCGAACCCGGGGGTGCCGAGGCCGGAGTCGGCGGCCGCGCCCGCATCGTCCTCATCGCTCGACGGCAGCCGCCCTTCGGCGAGCAGCTGCTGGCGGTGTGCGGCGGCCGCTTCCTGCGCGGCGGCCTCGACCTCAGGGTCGTGATGGCCGAGCTGGTGGCGGTATCGCGCCTCGCGGGCGCCCGGCTCACGGTCCATGAGCTCGACGAGGCCGCGCATCCCCAGGCCGTCGAGGGTGTCCTGCACCTCGTCGAGCGACCCGAACGTGTGGATCCGCTCGCTCCGGGTCCGCAGCTCGCCGCGCGTCTGCGGACCACGCACGAGCAGCACCGACAGCAACGCGAGCTCCTCGTCGCTCGCGGGCAACCCCTCCTCGGCGACGTGCCGGTACTTCGTCGTGCGCGACCCCTGCCCGGCCGCGGCGATCCGCACCAGCCCATGCCCGTGCAGACCGGTCGCCGCATCGCGCACCTGGTCGTCCGTGAGGTCCATGACCGGGTCGCGGTTCGTCGCCTGGTTGCACGCCAGACGCAGCGCATTCAACGACAGCGGGTAGCCGTCCGGCGTGGTCCGGCGCTTCTCGATCAGGCAGCCCAGGACGCGCTGCTCGTGGGGGTCCAGCTCCATGGAGGGGAGCTTAGAGCGGGGCGGCGGCGGGCTGGTTCGGGTCGGCCTTCGGCCTGCTTTGGTTTTGGGCTTCGCCCGGGTTTGACTTGGGTGCAAGTGTCGATTTGGTCGGGGCGGGGTGCTCCTCGGGAGGGCGGGCCGTGCAGCAGACCCGGGCCCTTCTGGCTGTCCTATTCGGCGGGGAGCCGGGCCGCTGCCCTCCCGTGAATCACCCCGCCCCGACGCTTTGACAGCCACTCGGTCCTAGCCACGGGTTGAACGGCAACCCAGGCCGGGGCGATTGCGTGGTCGGGTTGCCGCCCCGATTGGTGGGTGTCTTCTGGGGGCATGGGAGGTGGTCTGTCTCCGAGAGTTCTGGTCTTCGGAGCGGCGCCTCCCGCCTCCCGGGGACACTCGCAATCCACGTGCCG
>JAVHXX010000201.1 GCA_031119595.1 Patulibacter sp.
CTTTGTGTGTCGCTTCCGCGGCGCGGCCCGCCACGCACCGCACGACCGCCCCACGAACCCACCGGCGCCCGTCCCAGAGTAGGACCAGGAGCCGTCCGTCCCGCGACCGACCCACCGAGCCAAGCCCATCCCGGCGGCCGAAGCAAGCGCGGGGCGGACTGAGCCCCACCACAGCGGCCCCGTCCCTCGGTCGAGGAACAGGAGACGCCACTCGGGAGGCGGGACGGGCGTGTCGAGCCGCAAGCCGTGGGGACCACCCCCGGGCGGACCGTGGCGACCGCAGGGCGCGCGAGCCTGCGAGCCCGCCCGAAAGGGTGTCCGACCTGGCGCCACCCCGACCGCCGGGCCCCGCCACCACGGCCGGACCACCCCCGGGACGGACGACGCCCGAGGCGACCCTACGAGGCGCGCACCATCCCCGCCGCCACGGTGTCATTCGTTCCCTCGTCGATGAGGATGAATGCGCCCGTCGCGCGGTTGGTGGCGTAGGCGTCGACGACGAGCGGCCGCTTGCTGCGGAGGCGCACGCCGGCGATGCCGTTGAGGTCGAGCTGCTCGGGCGCGGTGGTGTCGCGGCCGAGGGTGTGGAGGTCGAGCTGGTCGATGAAGCCGTCGAACTTGACGGCGGTCGACTGGGTGGTGGTCTTGAGCAGGAGGCGGGCGCCGGGGCGCAGCGGCCGGTCGCTCATCCAGCAGAGGTCGGCGTCGATCTCGCGGACGGGCTCGGGGGCGTCGGCGGTGGCGACGAGGACGTCGCCGCGGCTCACGTCGACGTCGTCTTCGAGGAGCACGGTGATCGACTGGCCGGGCACGGCGATGTCGAGGGACTTGCCGAGGGTCTCGATGGCGGCGACCTTCGTGGTGATGCCGGACGGCAGCACCGTGACCTCCTGGCCGACGGTGAGCACGCCGGAGGCGAGCTGGCCCGCGTAGCCGCGGTAGTCGTGGAGCTCGTGCGAGGTGGCGTCGCCGGGGCGGATCACCCATTGCACGGGGAAGCGCAGGTCGGTGCGGTTCTGGTCGCCCTGGACCGACACCTCTTCGAGCGTCTGCAGCAGCGGCGGCCCGGTGTACCAGGGGGCGACGTCGCTGAGGGTGGTGACGTTGTCGCCGTGGAGGGCGCTGATCGGGATGATGCGGACGTCGTCTTCGCCGAGCGTGGCGGCGAGCGCCTGCAGCTCGACGGAGAGTTCGTCGAAGCGCGCCTGGCTCCAGTCGACGAGGTCCATCTTGTTGAGCGCGACGACGATGTGGCGGATGCCCAGCAGCGCGGCGATGAAGAGGTGGCGGCGGGTCTGCTCGACCACACCCTGGCGCGCGTCGACGAGCACGATGGCGACGTCGGCGGTGGACGCCCCGGTGACCATGTTGCGCGTGTACTGCACGTGGCCCGGCGTGTCGGCGAGGACGAAGGTGCGCCGGCCGGTGGTGAAGTAGCGGTAGGCGACGTCGATCGTGATGCCCTGCTCACGCTCGGCGCGGAGGCCGTCGGTGAGGAGGGAGAGGTCGAGGACACCCTCGCCGTGGCGACGCACGGACGCCGCCTCGACCTGCGCGAGCTGGTCCGAGAGGACCTGCTTGCTGTCGTAGAGGAGCCGGCCGATGAGGGTGGACTTGCCGTCGTCGACGGAGCCGGCGGTGGCGACCCGGACGAGATCCGCCTGACCGATCCGGTCGAGCTCGGCGTGGCGGGCGTCGGCGAGCTCGCCGATCAGATGCGGTGCAGCAGCCATGGCCTAGAAGTAACCCTCAGTCTTGCGGTCTTCCATCGACGCCTCGCCCGCGCGGTCGTCGGCGCGGGTCTCGCCGCGCTCGGTGACGTCGGTGGCGGCGATCTCCGCGACGACGTCGTCGAGGGTCTCCGCATCGGACTCGACCGCGCCGGTGATGGTGAGGTCACCGACGGTGCGGTAGCGGACCTTCGTGGTGAAGGGCTCGGAGTCGCGCTCGTCGCGCTCGACCAGCGGATCGACGGCGTAGAGCATCCCGTCGCGGCGGAACACTTCGCGGTCGTGGGCGAAGTAGATCGACGGCAGCTCGAGGTTCTCGGCGGCGATGTACTGCCACACGTCGAGCTCGGTCCAGTTGGAGATCGGGAACACGCGGACGTTCTCGCCCTTGCGGACGCGGCCGTTGTAGAGGTTCCACAGCTCGGGGCGCTGGTTCTTCGGGTCCCAGCCGCCGAAGTCGTCGCGGAAGGAGAAGATGCGCTCCTTCGCGCGGGCGCGTTCTTCGTCGCGGCGGGCGCCGCCGAAGCAGGCGTCGAAGCCGTGCTCCTCGATCGCGTCGAGGAGGGTGGTCGTCTGGAGGCGGTTGCGCGAGGAGCGCACGCCGGTCGAATCCTGGACGCGGCCCGCGTCGATCGTGTCCTGGACGGACGCCACGATCAGGCGCTCGCCGAGCTCCTCGGCACGGCGGTCGCGGTACTCGATGACCTCCGGGAAGTTGTGCTCGGTGTCGACGTGGAGCAGCGGGAACGGGAACTTGCCCGGGCGGAACGCCTTCTCGGCGAGCCGCAACAGCACGATCGAGTCCTTGCCGCCCGAGAAGAGCAGCACGGGGTTCTCGAGTTCGCTCGCCACCTCGCGGAAGATGTGGATCGCCTCGGCCTCGAGGGCCTCGAGCTTGGTGAGCGTGGGGGCAGTCAAGGGTTCCGTCACAGTCATCAGGCGACCTGGATCGCGGAGTGGCCGGGCGCGGCGGCGGGAGCGCCGTCCTGCTGGTCCTCGTGGAGACCGCACTCGACCTTGCCGGTCCCGGCCCAGCGGCCCTCGCGGCCCTCGCCCGGCTTCGTGCACGGGACGCAGCCGATCGAGGCGAAGCCCTGGTCGTGGAGCGGGTGGTAGGGCAGCGACTTCGCGTGCACCTCGCGCCACACGTCCTTGTCGGACCAGTCGGCGAGCGGGTTGATCTTCACGAGGCCGAACTGGGCATCCCACTCGACCTTCTTCGCGTTCGCACGCGCGGGAGACTGATCACGGCGGATGCCGGTGATCCAGGCGCTCAGGCCCGAGAGGCCTTCCTTCAACGGACCGATCTTGCGGAGCTGGCAGCACGCGGTCGGGTTGGTCTTCCAGAGCTCGGCGCCGTGCTCGGCGGCCTGCTGCTCGATGGTCGGCCCGCGCCACCGCTCGATGGTGGTGGAGTACCGCTGCTCGACCGTCGCGAGGAGGTCGTAGGTCTCGGGGAAGAGGAGGTCGGTGTCGAGGGCGAAGGCGCGGCCCTTGGGGTCGGCGGCGTAGAGCAGCTCGAGGAGGACCGACTCCTCCTTCTGGAACGAGCACGCGAGGGCCAGATCGGACCCGAAGGTCTCCACCGCCCAAGCGATCACCTCGGCGGCGGAAGCGGACTCGAGGTCCGGGAGCTCGAAGGGTGCTTCAGCCATCTCAACCCAAAGTAGCAAAACCCTTCCGGCTTTCGATCGTTTGCTACGGTGGCTGGACGGTCAACCGCGTGCCGGGGTTGTCCGAACGACCCTGTAGCGCCCAGTCGGCGCGCATGCCGTGAGCGCTTCGTGCGATCGTCCAGCACGACCGTCGCCCCTCCTACCACCCCTTCGAGCAGCCACGTGGAAACTTCGTCGTCGATCCTCACGACCTCACAGTGGGAACACGTCGACGTCCTCGTCGCCACCCTCGACCGCGACCAGGCCATCTGGGTCAGCGGATACCTCGCCGGTCGGAGCCAGCTCGCGCCGCCCACCCGCGCCGACCTGAACGGGACCGCCGCGCCCGCCAACGGGAACGGGAACGGGGCTGCCCTGAACGGCGGCGGTGCCGCTGCGCCCGCGATCGCGGCCCCGGCCGCCGCACCGGCCGCCCGCGTGGCGAGCATCCTCTACGCCACCGACACCGGCAACTCGAAGGAGCTCGCCGGCATGCTCGCGAGCGCCGCGGAGGGCAAGGGCATTCCGACCAAGGTCTCCGACCTCGCGAAGTACAAGACGCGCGACCTCAAGGACGAGCAGGACGTCCTCCTGATCGCCGCCACGCACGGCGAGGGCGACCCGCCGCCGGCCGCCCTCGACTTCTTCGAGTTCGTCGAGGGCAAGCGCGCCCCGAAGCTCGCCGGCGTGCGGTTCGCCGTCCTGGCGCTCGGGGACTCGACGTACGAGCACTACTGCTCGGCCGGCCGCCGTCTCGACGAACGCTTCGCGGAGCTCGGGGCCGAGCGCCTCGCCGACCGCGTCGAGTGCGATGTCGACTACGAGGACGACGCCGACGCGTGGATCGCCTCGATGGTCGACCTGCTCGAGCCCCAGGCCGCTCCGGCGCCCACGGCCGGCGCGCCCGCCCCGGCCGCCGGTGCTCCCGCTGCGGCGGCCGCGCCGTCGAGCTACTCCAAGCGCAACCCGTTCCCGGCGCAGATCCTCGAGAACGTCGCCATCACCGGCCGCGGGTCGTCGAAGGAGACGCGCCACATCGAGCTCTCGCTCGAGGACTCCGGCCTCACCTACGAGCCCGGCGACGCGCTCGGCGTGGTCGCCCAGAACGACCCCGCACTCGTGGAGCTGCTGCTCGACCAGGTCGGCCTGAGCGCCACAGACGCCGTGCAGCTCAAGAAGGGCGAATCGACCCTCGGCGAGGCGCTCGGCTCGACGCTCGAGATCACCGCTGCCACGCCGCGCTTCATCACGCAGTGGGCCGAGCTCTCCGGGTCGGAGGAGCTCGCCACGCTCACCGCCGCCGACAAGGCCAAGGAGCGCACCGCCTACCTCGACGGCCATCACGTGCTCGACATCGTGCGCGCGTACCCGGTGCCGGGCGTCACCGCGGACCAGCTCGCCGCCGGCCTGCGGCCGCTGCAGCCGCGTCTCTACTCGATCGCGTCGAGCCTGAACGCCGCCCCGGACGAGGTCCACCTCACGGTCAGCACCGTGCGGTACACCCTCCACGACCTCGACCGCACGGGCGTCGCCTCCGGCCACCTCGCCACGCTCACCGGCGACGACCACACCGTGCCGGTCTACGTGCAGGCGAACGACCACTTCCACCTCCCGGCGGACGACGCCGCGATGATCATGATCGGCGCGGGCACCGGCGTGGCCCCGTACCGCGCGTTCATGCAGGAACGCGACGTGCGCGAGGCCACCGGCAAGTCGTGGCTGTTCTTCGGGGAGCGCAACTTCCGCAGCGACTTCCTCTACCAGGTCGAATGGCAGGAGCTGCTGAAGTCCGGCCAGCTCGACCGCCTCGACCTCGCCTTCTCCCGCGACCTGCGTACCCCCAAGACCTACGTGCAGGACCGCCTCCGCAAGCAGGGCGCCGAGGTCTTCGCCTGGCTCGAGGACGGCGCCCACCTCTACGTGTGCGGCGACGCGACGAACATGGCGCCCGACGTCCACAGGGCGCTCGTCGAGATCATCGCCGAGCACGGCGGCACCGACCAGGACGAGGCCGAGCACTACCTCGGCCAACTGGGCCGCGAGAACCGTTACCGACTGGACGTGTACTGATGGCTTCCAGCCTTCCCGCCACCGACCGCAGTCGGGACATCTCCCAGCCGGTCGAGAAGCTCGCCCCGGAGGAGGCCCTCAAGGTCGGCTCCGACTACCTTGCCGGGTCGATCGCCTCGGACCTCATCGACGAGATCACGCTCGCCGTCGACGAGAACAACAACAAGCTCATGAAGTTCCATGGGATCTACATGCAGGACGACCGCGACCTGCGTGACGAGCGGCGCCACCAGAAGCTCGAGCCGGCGTACACGTTCATGCTGCGGGCCCGCATGCCCGGCGGCGTCTGCACGCCCGAGCAGTGGCTCGGGATCGACCGGATCGCCCGCGACTTCGGCAACGACCAGCTGCGGCTCACCACCCGCCAGACGTTCCAGTTCCACTACCTCATCCGCGACACCCTCCGTGACGTGATGACCGGACTGCGCGACGTCGGCATCGACTCCAAGGCGGCCTGCGGCGACGTGGCCCGCACCGTCATGTCCGGGGTGAACCCGGGCCTCTCAAAGCTCCACAAGCAGGTCTACGAGCAGGCGCGTCTCACGAGCGAGCACGTCATCCACCGCACCAGCGCCTACGAGGAGGTGTGGTTCGGGGAGAAGCCGGCGGAGCCGCGCGGCGAGCACGAGGAGCCCTTCTACGGCCGGCAGTACATGCCGCGCAAGTTCAAGATCGGCTTCGCGGTCCCGCCGAGCAACGACATCGACATCTACTCGCAGGACCTCGGCTTCATCGCGGTCAGCAGCCGCGGCAAGCTCAAGGGCTTCAACATCACCGTCGGTGGCGGCATGGGCCGCACCGATCGCGCCCCGGAGACCTACCCGCGCCTCGCCGATGTCCTCGGCTACATCGATGTCGAGCACCTCCTCCCCGCGGTCGACGCCGTCATGGCGGTCCAGCGCGACTACGGTGCCCGCGACGTCCGCGCGCACGCACGCTTCAAGTACACCGTCGACGACAAGGGCCTCGACTGGATCCGCCAGGCGGTCGAGGCGAACCTCGGCTTCGAGCTCCAGCCCGCGAAGAAGTACGCGTTCGAGAGCAACGGCGACCTCCTCGGCTGGGTCACCGGCGACGACGGCCTCGAGCACTGCACGCTCTACATCGAGAACGGCCGCATCATCAACCGGCCCGGCCGCCCCCTCATGGACGGCCTCCGCGCGATCGCGCAGACCGGCCTCGCGACCTTCCGGATGACGCCGAACCAGGGCCTGATCCTCTCGGACATCGAGCCGAAGCAGCGGCATCGCGTCGAGGCGCTCATGCGCACGTTCAAGATCGAGCCGACGACCAAGCACCACAGCGCGCTGCGGCTCAACTCGATGGCGTGCGTCGCCCTGCCGACCTGCGCCCTCGCGATGGCCGAGAGCGAGCGGTACCTGCCGGAGCTCGTGACGAAGATCGAGGTCCTCCTCGACAACCACGGTCTCCGCGAGGAGCCGATCACGATCCGCATGACGGGCTGCCCGAACGGCTGCGCCCGCCCGTACATCGCCGAGATCGGCCTCACCGGCCGCGCCCCCGGCAAGTACAACCTCTACCTCGGGGCCGGTTTCCACGGCGAGCGCCTCAACAAGATGCTGCTCGAGAACGTCGGCGAGCCGGCGATCCTCGAGGCCCTCGACACCCACCTCGGCGCGTTCGCCAAGGACCGCAAGCCCGGCGAGCACTTCGGTGACTTCGTCGTGCGCACGGGCGTGGTCCCGGAGGTCAAGGAAGGCCGCCACTTCAACGACTGAGCGTGGTTTCCAACGGCAGGCGGTTCGCGCCTGCCGTGGCCCCCGCCGCTCGGTAAGCTTCGCCGTCATGAGCGCCCCCGTCTCCGCTTCCACCCCGCCGCTGTCGGCCGAGGAGGCCGAGGCGATCGCGACCGCCGTTGCGCTGCACCACCTGCGTGCGAGCCAGGCCGGCGCCGCCGGCGGCAGCGGCAACCACGAGGACCGGTTCTCGAACTGGGCCCGCGAGTCGCTCCTGACCTCCATGGACAAGCAGCCCCACCGCATGACGGCGTGGGGCGTGCGCTCCTGGGGCTGAGCGGCCCCGGCCCGGCCGATGACAAGCCGGCCGCCGTGACAAGCTCACGGCGCCGGAGCGCCTGGCGATCCGACGGCTAGCGAGGATCTTTCTCGTCGTGCTGTTTGGCCTAACGGGACCGAGAACGTCGCGGCGGCGAGTTCGGGAGAGGGCCGCGCATCGGGCGGAGGCCGTGGTCGGAAGGCCGACTGATCTGCGATGGGGTCGGGTTCGACCGTTCGCCACTCCCCAGATGAGGCCTGCTCGTAGAGGCTCGTGTAGCAGTCGCGGGAGTTCCGCCGCGACACACGGCACAGACAATCGGTCAAGTTGCCCCGCCAAGAACCGAGCAGCCT